>WQRQ01000075.1 GCA_009786685.1 Defluviitaleaceae bacterium | reverse complement strand
GAATTTGCAGTCCTTAGAAATTTCGCAATTGAGTGCGACACCAAGCCGCATTGCGCACTCCACGACAGCGCGGTTTAGTTTTGGCAAAGTCCCGGGCATTCCCGAGCAAACGGGACAGACATTTGTGTTTGGCTCGCCGCCAAAAACCGTGGAGCAACCGCAAAAAATTTTTGACTGTGTGGATAGCTCCGCGTGGACTTCCAAGCCCATTACAACTTCCCATTTCATGCTTGACCCTCCTTATTTATAGCGGATTAATTCGAAATCGGCCTCGCCTATCGCAAAAAACGCGGTGAGGCGTTCGCGATTTTTTGCTCTGTCGAGACCGTTTCTCATTTAATCCGCTTTATCCGATAGATGGGATATACAGATTTAGAAAAACAAAAACGGTTAAATTCCCGATATTCACCATAAAATGGGAGATATAGCACCAGAGCAAAGACTTTGTTTTGACATATACCATACCCCACACAATGCCCATGATAATCAAGGACACCATCGCCATCCAGCTACGATTTGCAATCGAAAATATACCCCACATAAGCGGATGGCTAACAACAAATAATGCCGCCGAATAAACCACACCCCATCCAATCGGAAACGGTAGCTTGCTTAGGAGATACCCTCGCCAAAAAACTTGTTCAAAAAAAGGATTGATAAACGCAAACAATAGCCACAATGCTGTAACAAATGGAAAAGCACTCAACAACTCTAAGTTTAGCAATAGAATAGATAGCGGAATCAACCCGACCAAAATTGATAAAACCAACCAAATACGGCTACCGGTAGGTTTTTGGAATAACAACAGTATTGCGTCCTTGCCCAGTGATTTATATGCAATCAAAAACGAACTGCCCCAGTAGACAAATGCAAGAATCACCCAAACCCATTCATCCATAAAGGAGTAGAAAACTAATGTGATGATTGCTCCGAGTGCGATTACAAATATCGGTGCAAGTATTGGTATGAGTTTTTCTTTTTTCATAATTATCCGTTCCTTTTCAAAAACGGCTGTACCGCCCGCGCCGCGTCCACCAGCTTATTTTCGGAAAACGCCTTGCCGATTAGCTGAAAACCTATGGGCATACCCTCGCTGTCAAAGCCGCAGGGCAAGGCCACAGCGGGTAATCCTGCAAGGTTTACCGACACGGTATAAATATCGCCCATGTACATTTTAAGCGGGTCGCTGATATTTTCGCCCAGCTTATAAGCCGTGGTAGGCGCGACGGGCGAAATAATCATGTCATACCGCTCAAACAAGCGGTTATATTCCTTAACAAGCAAGGCGCGGGTTTGCAAGGCTTTTTTATAATAAGCGTCGTAGTAGCCCGAAGAAAGCACAAACGACCCAAGCATAATCCGCCGTTTTACCTCCAGCCCAAAGCCCTCGCTGCGCGAAAGTCGATACGCCTGCGAAAGCGTAGCCGCGTCCTCATGGCGATACCCGTACTTTAGCCCATCGTACCGCGAAAGATTAGACGAAGCCTCGGCACAAGCGATAATATAGTACGCAGGGATGATGTACTCCGTAAGCGGCATATCAAATTCCTCGATGCTCGCTCCCGCCTCTTCGAAAGCCTTAGCCGCCGCAAGCACAGAATTTTTTACATCGCCGTCGATACCTTTTTCAAAATAATTCCGAGGCAGCCCTATTTTGAAATTATCCAATCTCTCCGTGACTGCACCAAACTCAAACGGTTTGTCTATGATACATGTACTGTCTTTTTCGTCCGCGCCGGAAATCACAGCCAACAACGCGGCACAATCATCAATATTAAGCCCCACCGTGCCGATTTGGTCGAGGGAAGAAGCATAAGCCAAAAGCCCATAGCGCGAAACCGAGCCATAGGTAGGCTTAATCCCCGTAACGCCGCAAAACGAGCAAGGCTGTCTGATACTCCCGCCTGTATCCGAGCCAAGCGCAAGCGGGATTTCCCCCGCCGCTACAGCCGCCGCACTCCCGCCCGATGACCCACCCGCCGTCCGCGAGGTATCTATCGGATTACGCACTTCGCCAAAAAATCCTGTTTCGCTGCTGCCGCCCATGGCAAACTCGTCCATATTAAGCTTGCCCAGGATAATCATTCCGGCTTGCTCCAGCTTGTCCACCACCGTGGCGTTAAACACGGGCGTATAGCCCTTCAGCATTTTTGACGCGCAAGTAGTAGCCACGCCCGCCGTAGAAATATTATCCTTAACCGCAATAGGCACGCCCATAAGCGGAGAAAGCACTTCTCCCGCGCCTATCCGTTTTTGCACGGCTTCGGCCTTAGCAAGTGCCTGCTCCCTTTGCACAGAAATAAACGCGTTGATATTCGCGTCGTTTTTTTCTATTTTGGTGATATAGTCGTTTACCGCCTCTGTGGTGCTTAGTTTTTTTGCTTTTATCGCGGTGGATAACTCTAACGCACTTTTCATTCTAACTCATCTCCCACCGTTTTAGGCACAATCAGCATTTCTTCGGTTTTATGCGGTGCGTTTTGCAGAATTTTTTCCCGCACAAATGACGGCAGCACCTCGTCGTCGCGGAAATTATTAACCTCGTCAAAGGGATGGCTGCGCTCCTCGACACCGCTTGTATCCAGCTCGTTTAGCTTTGCCAAAAAATTTACTATGCCGTTTAGGTCGCTCTCCAGCCCTTTTTTTTCGTCATCGGGCAGGGTCAAATACGATAGATTTTCCAGATATGTGATTAGCTCCGTATCAATTACCAAGTTCATTGTTGTCGCTCCTTACCTTTGCCGCATTAACAAGCCCTACAAACAGCGGGTGCGGCTTATTGGGACGGCTTTTAAACTCAGGATGAAATTGCACACCTATAAAAAATTCTTTTTCGGAAAGCTCCACCGCTTCCACAAGATTGTCGTCGGGAGAAACACCGCATATCGACATTCCGTTTTCTGTAAGGATTCCCCTATAGTCATTGTTAAATTCAAAGCGGTGGCGGTGGCGTTCTTTTATTTCCTGTGTGCCGTATAGTTTTTTTAAGCGCGAGGCTTCTTTTATTTTGCATGGATACGCGCCCAGGCGCATTGTGCCGCCGCTTCCTACCATACCTTCTTGGCCGTCCATCAGGTCTATTACTTTGTGGGGTGAGTTTTCGTCAAACTCTGCGGAGTTTGCGTTTTTTAGGCCGCAGACGTTTCTCGCAAATTCTATCACTGCAATTTGCATTCCCAGGCATATGCCCAAAAACGGGATGTTATTTTCCCTTGCGTATTTGCAGGCGGCTATTTTGCCTTCGATTCCTCTGTCGCCAAAGCCGCCGGGGATAATCATGCCTTGCAGATTTTTTAGTTCATCTTCCTTTATATTTTCGCTGTCTATCCATGAGATGTTTATTTGGGCGGAAGCTTCGAAACCCGCATGGTTTAAGCTTTCCACGATAGAAATGTATGCGTCGTGGAGCTTTACATACTTTCCGACGATGGCAATATTTACGCAGTCCTGCCGCGCAGAAATTTTGTTTATCATGGTTTGCCATTCCTGTAAGTTTGGCTCGGGTACATCCAGCCTTAGCTCGCGGCACACTACTTTATCCAGCCCGTTTTTGTGCAGCATAATCGGGGCTTCGTATAGCGATGGGATGGTTATGTTTTCTATAACGCAGTCGGGCTTTACGTTGCAAAAAAGTGCGATTTTTTCTTTTATGCCCGTGCTTATCGGCTCGTCGGCTCGCATTATTATTATATTTGGGGTGATACCTATTGCGCGGAGTTCTTTTACGGAGTGTTGAGTGGGCTTGGATTTATGCTCGCCTGTGGCCTTCATGTACGGGACGAGGGTTACATGCACAAAAAGACAATTCTGCTTTTCAAAGGAAATCTGTCGTATGGCTTCTAAAAACGGCTGGATTTCTATGTCTCCTATTGTACCGCCGATTTCTGTTATCAGCACATCAACCTTTTCTGCCCCCGCGTATATAAAGCTTTTTATTTCTTCTGTTACGTGGGGGATTACTTGTACGGTTATTCCTAAATATTCGCCTGCTCGTTCTCGCTCCAGCACCTTTGAGTATACCTTGCCCGATGTTAAATTGGAAAACCGCGTTAGGTTTTCATCTATAAAACGCTCGTAGTGGCCCAGGTCCAGGTCTGTTTCCGCGCCGTCGTCGGTTACAAAAACCTCACCATGCTGAAACGGACTCATTGTGCCGGGGTCTATGTTCATGTATGGGTCCAGCTTTTGCGCCGCTACCTTTAGCCCGCGCTGTTTTAGCAATCTGCCCAAGCTGGCAGCAGTAATCCCCTTGCCAAGCCCCGAAAGCACTCCGCCCGTAACAAAAATAAATTTTGTGTTCACATTTTTCACTCCCATTCTATAGTTGCAGGAGGCTTAGAAGTAACATCATACACAACACGGCTAACAGAAGGGATTTCCGCCGTAATCCGCGAAGAAACCCGACCTAATATTTTATGCGAAAGTGCCCTGTATTCGCAAGTCATAAAATCATCTGTGTCCACCGCTCGCAGGGCGATTACATAGTCGTATGTTCTGTCGTCGCCCTTTACGCCTACGGAGCGGGTATCGGTAAGCACCGCAAAATACTGGCTTGGCTTGCGTCTGCATTTGATAAATGCCTCTTGGAAGATATCGTCGGCCTTGCGCAAAATCGAGAGCTTATCCTTGGTGATTTCGCCCATGATACGAAGCGCAAGCCCCGGCCCCGGGAAGGGCTGGCGGTTTATAAGCTGCCTGTTAAGCCTTAGCTTTTTGCCAAGCTCCCGCACCTCGTCTTTAAAAAGCCCCGCCAACGGCTCGACAATTTGCGTAAACGAAAGATTCTTGGGCAAGCCGCCTACATTGTGGTGGCTTTTGATAACCGCGCCGTGTTCGCCGCCCGATTCTACTATGTCGGGGTAAATTGTGCCTTGTGCCAAAAAGGGAATATCCCCGAGCTTTTTTGCTTCTTCTTCAAAGACGCGGATAAATTCTTCGCCTATGATTTTACGTTTTTTTTCAGGCTCGGTTACTCCTTTTATTTTTGCCAAAAAACGCTCTGCGGCGTTTACGCGGATAAAATTTACAGCATGTTTTGAAAAAATCGCTTCTATTTTATCGCCTTCGTTTAACCGCATAAAGCCGTGGTCTACAAAAATGCATGTTAACTGCTTAGGCACGGCCTCCGCAAGCAAAGCCGCACAAACCGAAGAGTCCACCCCGCCGGAAAGAGCGAGCAAAATCCTTTGCCCCTGCACCGTTTGGCGGACGCTTGCGATTTGTTTTTCCAGATAATCGTCGAGCTTGTAGTCTCCCGCCGCACCGCATACATTGTACAAGAAATTTTTAAGCACCGTGCGCCCATGCAGCGAAAGCGACGTCTCGGGGTGAAACTGCACGCCGTACAGCTTAGCTGCAATATTTTCGCAGGCGGCATTTTTGCAGTTTTCTGTGCTTGCCGTGTTTACAAAGCCCTGCGGCAAGGTGTTTACAAAATCCTTGTGGCTCATCAGCACGGGGCTTTGTGGAATGTTTTCAAACAGTGCCGAGCCTTTTAGCTGCGCAGTTACTGCGCCGTATTCTCCTTGCACTGCGGGCAAAACCTCGCCGCCGAGCATATGACACAGCAACTGCATTCCGTAGCAAATCCCCAAAATCGGAATCCCAAGAGAAAAAATATCGGGGTCGCATTTAGGAGAATCTTCGCGATAAACACTTTTTGGCCCTCCCGTTAAAATAATCCCAATAGGCGCGAGCCGTTTAATTTCTTCCAAGTCAATACTGCCGCTGCGTATCTCGGAGTAAACCGAAAGCCCACGTACCGCCCGTGCAATCAATTCTTTATACTGTCCGCCAAAATCCAGCACTATGATTTTTTCGTTATTTTTGCTCATATCGTCACCACCCCGTCAAAGGCTTTTTCTGCACCGCCTGTCATAAATACCGTCTCGTCTGTGTATCGTACCGTAACCTCACCGCTGCGCATGGTTACTTTTATATCTGCGTCCTTGTCGCAAAAACCGTTTAGGACTGCGGCAACGGCAGAGGCACATGCTCCCGAGCCGCAGCCAAAGGTTTCACCGCTCCCGCGCTCCCAAATCCGCATTCTCAGGCGGTTTTTTACCATTACCTCTACAAACTCCACATTAACCCTGTCGGGGAATATGGGGTTATGCTCAAACAGCGGGCCTATCTTGGAAAGGTCGTGCTTGTTTATGTCCTTGCAAAACACAACCGCGTGGGGATTGCCTACAGAAACGCAAGTAATATCGTAGCTTTCCCCGCCGATTTCCACCGTGCGTGCGACTATGGGGCCGCCGTCCAGCTTAACAGGGATTTTTTCCGGCTCCAAAACCGCTTGCCCCATGTTTACCTTTACGGACGAAACGAGGCTGTTTTTTGTGGTTAGCTCCAGTGTTTTTATGCCGCTTAATGTGTCGATATGCATAACTGTTTTGTCTATGATTCTGTTGTCGTGCAAATATTTTGCAACACAGCGGATGGCATTGCCGCACATTTTGCCTTCGCTGCCATCCATGTTAAATATGCGCATTTTTGCGTCGGCGGTGTCGGAGGGCAAAATCAGCACAATCCCGTCACTGCCCACGCTAAACCGCCGCTCCGCCAAAGAAAATGCCAGCGACTCGGGTGAGGAAACATTTACTGCCTTGTCAAAGCAGTTAAAATAAATATAATCATTGCCTGTGGACTGCATTTTTGTAAACGGAAGCTGTATCCGCGCAGTGCGCATATTATTAATATCCACAAGCTCGGTATTAAGCTCGCTGTAGCCGGAAAGCAAGCTATCCGCCAGTGCGTTTGCCGTATCAATGGATGTAAGGCAGGGAATACCAAGAGAACATGCCTTGCGGCGGATTTTTACATCGTCTGCGGCGGGGTCGCGCCCTTTTTCCGAAGTGGATACTATGCAGGATATTTTTCCGCTGTCCAGTAGCGTTGCTGTATTATTGTTTTTATCGTCTTTGATTTTGTTTACGGGTGTGACGTCAAAGCCCGCGTTTGCCAAAATCCGCGCTGTACCCTTTGTTGCATACAGCGAAGAGCCAAGCTTGCGGAATTTTTCTGCGATGCCTATAATTTCCGGCTGGTCGCTTTTGCGTACCGTTAGGAAAACGCCGCCCGGGGCGGTTACTTTGTAGCCTGCCGCCACCAGCCCTTTAAACAACGCCTCGCTTGGGGTTTTTCCGATACCGAGTACCTCTCCTGTGGATTTCATCTCCGGGCCTAACTGAGTGTCCAGCCCTGCCAGTTTTTCGAAGGAGAACACAGGCACTTTTGCCGCTACATACGGCGGTATGGGCGCGATACCCGACGGGTATCCAAGTTCCTCTAATTTTACGCCCATGCTTACTTTTGTGGCAACCTCGCACATAGGTATGTCCGTCACCTTGCTGATATACGGCACGGTGCGTGACGCACGGGGATTTACTTCTATTACATACACATTGCCCTCGTACAGCACGTACTGGATATTTACAAGCCCGCGCACATTTAATGCCATGCAAATCTTGCGTGTGACTTCATAGATTTTTGCGCAAATCTTATCGTCTATGTTAACCGCAGGGTAAACCGTGATACTGTCGCCGGAGTGTACTCCCGTACGCTCGATATGCTCCATTATGCCCGGGATTAGTACGTCCGTGCCGTCGCAGATTGCGTCTACCTCTATTTCCGTGCCTTCGAGATATTTGTCAATAAGCACGGGGTTTTCTTGGTGCGAGCGCAGTATTATTTTCATGTACTCCTTTACGTCGTCGTTGTCAAAGGCGATTATCATATTTTGCCCGCCGAGTACATAGGACGGGCGCATTAGCACGGGATAGCCAAGCTCCCCCGCCGCTTTTAGGGCCTCGGCCTCTGTCATTACGGCAAATCCCTTTGGACGTTTAATATCCAGGCTTTCCAAAAGTTCCTCAAAACGCTCTCTATCCTCACAAATATCAATAGTATCCGCACTCGTCCCGATAATCCTTACCCCACGCTCATGCAATTTATTTGCCAATTTAATCGCCGTACCGCCACCAAAGGCCGCAATCACGCCAACCGGCTTTTCAAGCTCTACCACGCTCATCACATCATCAATATGGAGCGGCTCAAAATATAACCTGTCCGCCGTATCAAAATCCGTAGACACAGTCTCTGGGTTATTATTAATAACAACCACATCATAGCCCATACTCTTTAGCGTCCAAACACAATGAACACAGGCATAATCAAACTCAATCCCCTGTCCTATGCGTATAGGACCGCTGCCCAGGACAATTATTACACTTTTGTCAGTTTTTTGGGCCATTTGGACGAAGGTTAAAGCCTCATTCTCGCCGCCATGCTTATCCTCGATGGAGTAGAAATACGGCGTTTGCGCCGCAAACTCGCCACCGCAGGTGTCTACCATTTTGTAGATTAATTTTTTTGACGCGTTCCCTTGACCCCATATGTTACGTAATCCGCTCAAGAACCAGCGGTCTACTTTTGTTGTTAGGTGTAATTCGTCCACACTTACGCCGCGTTTTATTGCTTCGTATAGTACGAATAAGCGTTGGTCGGTTACTGTTTCCAGTAGTTCTCGGATTTCTGTGTCGGATTTGTTTTCCAGTCGTGGTAGGTCCAGGGTTTCCATTCCAAGCTCTGCTCCGCGTACTGCTTTTAGCAGGGCTTCTTCGAAGGTGTCGGCTATTGCCATTACTTCTCCTGTGGCTTTCATTTGTGTGCCAAGTTCTTTTTGGGCGTACACAAATTTGTCAAACGGCCATTTGGGGAGTTTTACTGCCACGTAGTCCAGTGTTGGCTCAAAGGCGGCATATGTTGTGCCTGTTACGGCGTTTTTTATTTCGTCCAGTGTGTAGCCTATTGCGATTTTTGTGGCTACCTTTGCTATGGGATAGCCCGTGGCTTTGCTTGCCAATGCAGAAGACCGCGACACGCGTGGGTTTACCTCTATCACCGCGTATTCAAAGCTATGCGGGTGTAGTGCCAGTTGTACATTGCAGCCGCCTTCTACGCCCAGCGATTTTACTATGTTTAGCGACGCTGTCCTTAGCATTTGAAATTCCTTGTCGGCCAGCGTAACCGTGGGTGCGATTACTATACTGTCGCCTGTATGAACGCCCACGGGGTCAAAGTTTTCCATGGAGCATACTATTATGGCGTTATCGCTTTTGTCGCGCATTACTTCAAATTCGATTTCCTTCCAGCCTGCTATGGATTTTTCTACTAAAATTTGGCCTATCGGAGAAAGCTTTATCCCGCCGTCTGCTATTTTGCGCAGGGTTTTTTCGTCGGGGGCTATTCCGCCGCCTGCGCCGCCCAGTGTAAACGCGGGGCGAATTATCACGGGGTATCCGATTTCGTCCGCAAATTTTACGGCTGTTTCCACATCCGTTGCAATCACAGACGGGATACACGGCTGGCCTATGGAAATCATCGTTTCTTTAAAAATTTGCCTATCCTCGGCCTTGTCAATGGTGTCCGGGGACGAGCCAAGTAAGCGCACGCCCATTTTTTCCAAAAAGCCTTCCTTGGCAAGCTGCATACAGCGCGTAAGCCCTGTCTGGCCGCCAAGCCCCGATAAAATGCTGTCGGGGCGTTCTTTTTCTATGATACGCTTTATCGTGGTGAGCGTAAGCGGCTCGATATAAATTTTGTCTGCGATATTTTTGTCTGTCATAATCGTCGCGGGGTTGGAGTTTACAAGTACAATTTCAATCCCGTCCTCACGCAGAACACGGCAGGCCTGTGTCCCTGCGTAGTCAAACTCGGCGGCTTGCCCTATTACAATAGGACCCGAGCCGATTACCATGGTTTTTTTTATGCTTTTATCCAGCGGCATTTATGCTTCCCCTTTCATTAGACCTATAAATTTGTCAAAAATAAATTCCGTATCCGTAGGCCCTCCGCACGCCTCGGGATGGAACTGCACCGAAAACGCGGGCGTATTTTTATAAAAAATACCTTCGTTTGTTTTGTCGTTTACGTTAACAAACCATTCCTCGGCCAGTCCCTCGTTAATGCTGTGAGAAAGTACCGCGTAACCGTGGTTTTGGCTGGTGATGTACACCTTATCGGTTTGTAAATCCTTTACGGGCTGGTTGCTGCCGCGATGTCCGTATTTTAGCTTGCTTGTCTGAAAACCGTTTGCCAACGCCATAAGCTGATGACCCAAGCATATCCCAAACATCGGGATTTTTGCGTCAAAAAGCTGTTTTACTACTTCTATGATATCTTTGTTGTCCTTTGGGTCGCCGGGGCCGTTTGACAGCATTATTCCGTCGGGGGAAACATTTAAGATTTCATCGGCTCTGCTGTTATATGGGAATGTCCATACATCGCAGTCGCGTCGCATAAGCTCCCGTGTTATATTTTCCTTCGCGCCAAAGTCGAAAAGTGCTACGGTACGTTTTGCGTTTTCTGCCTTATGCAATTTTCTTTCGGTGTTTACGGCGGCTCTTGCCACATGATGAAAGATTTTATGTGAGCGTGCTTCCTGCACTGCTTTTTTTATTTCTGTTTCCGAGTTTTCAAAAATAACCGTACCGTTCATTACGCCGTTTTCGCGTATTATTTTTGTAAGCTCACGGGTATCAAGCCCGCTTATGCCGAGTACACCGCGTTCCTTTAAAAAAGTGTCAAGATTACCTTCGCTCCTAAAATTTGAAGGGTCTTGACACGGGTGCTTAACAATATAGGCGGCGGGGCCTACAATACTGCTCTCGAAATCGGATGGGATGATACCGTAGTTACCGATTAACGGGAAGGTCTGCATTACTATCTGGCCGTAGTAGCTGGGGTCTGTAAGGGTTTCCAAATAGCCCGTCATGCCCGTAGCAAACACGATTTCTCCCGTTACTTTTCCGGTTTGTCCAAAAACATCCGCCTCAAAGATTTTGCCGCTTTCCAATACTAAGTACGCTTTCATCTCTGCTCTCCCTCTCTTAAAAACAAGCCGTGCAATAGTCTAAATTGCATTTTGCACATGCGCGTTTTAGGCCTTTTATACTTATATAGCCCAGGCTGTCTGCGCCGATTGCCTGTCTTATTTCTTCTATACTCATTTTGTTTGCGATTAGATTTTCTTCCTTGTCTATATCTGTGCCGTAGTTGCAAACGTGACGGAACGGTGGTGACGCTAATCGCATATGGACTTCCTTTGCGCCTGCGTTTTTTAGATTTTGTACCTTTAGCCTTGTCGTTGTTCCGCGCACCATAGAATCATCTACAAGCACCACACGCTTGTCCTTTACGTTTGCGGAAAGCGGATTAAGCTTTAGCCGTACCGCAATGTCACGTTCCAGTTGTGTCGGATAAATAAAGCTTCTCCCGATGTATCTGTTTTTTTCAAAGCCCGAAACTAGGGGCAGTCCGCTTTTTGCACTGTAACCCGCGGCGGCTTCTAAGCCGGAGTCGGGTATGCCGCAAACTATGTCGGCGTCTACAGGGTATTCTTCCGCCAAAATCGCACCCATATTGCGCCGCGCTTCGTGTACGGAAAGCCCGTCTATTATGGAATCCGGCCTTGCGAAATATATATATTCAAATATGCACAGGCCGTTTTCTTTTTTACCGTCAAGCTCAACGCTTTCATAGATTAGCTTACCGTCCTTGGCTATTACAATCTCGCCCGGTTTTACATCGCGTACAAATTCAAATCCGCAGACATCCAATGCACAGCTTTCCGATGCTACAGCATAACCGGCGGCGTTTTTTCCGATACAAAGCGGACGGTATCCGCTGGGGTCTCGCAGAGCGATTAGCACATCCTCGTTGCTCGCAATCGCAAGCGAAAACGCACCTCGCAGCATTTTTGCTGCCTTTACCACTCCCGCTAATGTATTGCTTTCCTCGGTAATGCTGTACGCGATTAGCGCGGAAATCACTTCGCTGTCACTGGTGGAGTCAAAATTTACACCAAGTAATTTAAGCTTGTCCTTTATTTCGCGGGTGTTTGTGAGGTTGCCGTTATGCGCTGTTGCAATGCGTCCGGTTAGGTATTCCGTCACAAATGGGCCGGCGTTTTCTTTTACGCTTTCGCCTGTGGTGGAGTAGCGGGTGTGGCCTATGGCAATTTTGCCCGCGGGCATTTGTGCGATTTTGTCGGAAAAAACCTCGCTCACCAGCCCCAAATCCTTTACACAGGTAAACTTGCCCTCGTTTAGCACCACAAGCCCCGCACTTTCCTGCCCCCTGTGCTGGAGCGTAAGCAATCCGTTGTAGGTTAGCCCCACGGCCTCGTCCGTAGTTAAGCACGCGCCAAAAACGGCGCATTCCTCCTGTAGCTTATCAAAAAAATCAATTTTCATAAGTTTTAAGAATCTCCTCTGCAATCGCCCTTTTTGACACACGCATGTCCATCGCTTGTTTTTCTATATAGCGGTGGGCGTCTTTCTCGCTCATTATCATATAGGAAATTAAAATGCATTTTGCCCTGTCTATTATTCGGATATCATCGATTTTTTGTTTTAGCTTATTGTTTTCGGCATACATTTGGCGATATTTGTTAAATGAGGCACGTGCAAGCTTTATCGTAGCCCAAAACACAGCATTGTTTACAGGCTTAGAAATCGTAAGCACGCCGTCATTTTCACAAACAGCAGAAACCGCATCATAATGCTCACTCGTAACCACAAGTATAACCTGTGCCGCTCCCTTTACAGAAACATCCCTTGCAAAATTCTCACCCGTCTCGTCACGAAGCGGCGCGTTAACAATCACCAAATCAAAACTTCGCTCCAACATCTTACGACGAGCCTCGCCACAGGTTGTCAAGGTGACGATTTGAGAAATATTTGCCGCATGTAATGTCTCGGTAAAATAGTCAACACTACTCTTCGTGTGAGAAACTATCAATGCATTTTCCATAATCGCCTCCTTTAAGTCAAAGTCAAATGATTAAGACCTTGGGGGTGCTACCCCCAATTCCCCCGCAAGGGGACGCAGCCCCCTTGACCCCCATCATTTGCGGTTATACTGTTTCGAAGTAGTCTTCTTTAGTGAAGTCTGTTTCTGATTCCTTCATCGACGTGTATTTGGTCAGCAGCTCGTTGCCCAAAGTATGTTTTATTAAGCTGCTGTTTTTTGCTTGGGTTATGGCTTCTTGCAGGTTGTTTGGTAGGGCTTTTAGGGTGCTTATTATGTTGGCGTTAGACTTTAAATCGTACAGGTCGGCGTCTACTGCTTGGGGTAGTGGTGTTTTTCGTTTGATACCGTCAAGCCCTGCGGCCAAAATCAGCGCGAATGCCAGATAGGGGTTTAGTGATGGGTCGGGTGAGCGAAGCTCCATGCGTACCTTTTCGCCTTTTGCGGCGGGAATGCGGATTAGCTGCGAGCGGTTTTGGTGCGACCATGATACATATTTTGGGGCTTCAAATTTGCCAAAGCGGTCGTAGGAGTTTGCGGTGGGGTTTAAGAAAAGTGTGATTTCCGGTGTTTTTGATAAAATCCCTGCAATAAAGTGTTTTGCGTCATCGGTAAATTCGCCTATGCTGTTTGTAAAGATGTTTTTTCCGCCATCAGAAAGCGAAAGATTAACATGTAAGCCGCTGCCGGGGTTGTCTGCTATCGGCTTAGGCAAAAATGAAGCAAAAAGCCCGTTACGTGTGGCTATTTTTCGTACTGTTGTTTTAAATGCAAGGAAATTGTCGGCGCAGGTTAGTGCGTCAGAAAATTTAAAGTCTATTTCGTTTTGGCCGGGGCCTTGCTCGTGGTGTGATGTTTCGGGTTTTATGCCCATTTCTTCTATTACCAAGCAGATTTCTCGGCGGATGTCCTCGCTTTTGTCCAGGGGGGCGATGTCTAGGTAGCCGCCTTTGTCCGCGGGGTTAAAGGTAGGCGAGCCGTCCTCGTCGGTTTTAAAGAGGTAAAATTCGCACTCCGCGCCTACCGTGCATACAAGCCCCATTTTTGCGTATTCTGCAATCACTTTTTTCAGAATCCCTCGGCCGTCCAGCGCAAAAGGTGTGCCGTCGGGATTTTTTATATCGCAAAAAAACCGTGCTGTTCTGCCGGGGCCGGGTCGCCACGGAAGCAAAGT
>WQRQ01000074.1 GCA_009786685.1 Defluviitaleaceae bacterium | reverse complement strand
AAAAGGATACGCCAGCGACTACTACAAAGACCTAAAAGCCATAGACACCCGCCTATACTTCGAATATCCCGCCACCGCCCAAATAATGCAGCTCCTGTCCTATGCCACCCCCGAAGAAATCCCCACCCTCGTAACAAAACAAGAAACCCACGCCATCCAACAAAACATCCTACACACACATTTCGCAAACGCCACCCCTGCAAAAAATCACACCTACCTATTCACCACCTACGAAAACACGCTGGATTTCATAGAAAGCGCGACGAAGCTTTGTTTTACACTAATATAGCCCCACAAATAGATTAAACTAATTCCCAAAAAGAGGTGCAACCATGACCCCAAAAGCCATCTACGAAAAAATAACAACAAACATAAAAACCGCAGTCATAGGCCGTGCGGAATCCATCCATCTATCCGCAATAGCCCTGCTCGCCAAGGGCCACATTTTACTCGAAGACGTACCCGGCTCGGGCAAAACCCTACTCGCAAAATCCCTGGCGGCCTCGGTAAACTGCGATTTCAAGCGTATCCAATTCACTCCGGACATGCTGCCCTCCGACATCACAGGCATAAACTACTTCAACATGAAAACCTCGGAATTCGAATTTATGCAAGGCCCCATCTTCGCAAACATAATCCTGGCCGACGAAATCAACCGCGCCACCCCAAAAACCCAAGCAGGCCTGCTGGAATGCATGGAAGAACGCCAAGTAACGATAGACACCGTAACCCACCGACTAGCCCCACCATTTATGGTAATCGCCACCCAAAACCCAATCGACACGCAGGGTGTATTCCCGCTACCCGAAGCGCAGCTCGACCGCTTCACATTCAAAATCCCCATGCAATACATAACACACGAGGACATGGTGCAAGTCCTAAAAACCCACCAAATAGAAAGCCCAACCCTACAGCCCGTAGTAACAGCAGAAGAAATCCTAACCGCCCAAGCCCAAATCCCACAAATCTTCGTACACCCCGACATGATGGGCTATATCGCAACGCTAACCGAAGCCACCCGCACCCACGAAGGCGTAATCCTGGGCGTAAGCGCGCGCGGCGCACTTGTCCTAATGAGAACGGCACAAACCATAGCGGCAATAAACGACCGCGACCACGTAATCCCCGACGACGTAAAGCAAGCGGCAGTCCCCGCCCTGGCGCACAGGCTAATACTGCGCGGCTCGGAACGCCTGAAAAAAACTGCGGCAGAAGAAATAATCACAGAAATCCTAAACACCACCACCGTCCCCACAGAATTCTTGCAAAGCTGATGGTTGCCCTGATTATCATACTAACCGCCGCCCTACTCGTGACGATATACCATATCCGCCGCACGGGCTTAGAAAAAATCGCCTACAAACGCTACTTCTCCCAAGCAGGGGTATTCGAAGGCGACACAGTTATGCTGGTGGAAGAAATTCAAAACCGCTTCTTTCTTCCGCTATGGTTTGTGGACGTGGACGCGTATTTATACGGCGAGCTTCGCCTTCCCGACTTCCCAAGAACAGGCGGTATGCAGGAATTCACAAGCCGTTTTTTTCTCGCACCGTACACGCAGGTAAAACGCTCGATTCCCATAGAATGCACAAAGCGCGGCTACTACGAGTTGGATTCCGTATACGTGCAAAACAGAAGCCGCGCCGCAAAAACAAAGCTTTTCGTATACCCCCGCGCCCTACCCCACCAAGAAAACAACCCGCTTGAAAATCAAATGCAAAACACGGAGCAATCCAACCGCAGGCTACTGCAAGACCCGTTCAGTTTTGCGGGTGTGCGCGAGTACCGTTTTGGCGACCCGTTCAAAAGCATAAATTACAAAGCCACGGCAAAAACAGGCGCGTTAAAAGTAAACGAGCGCGATTTTTTCTCAGGCAGAAACATAATGCTGTACATAGATTTTCACACCCCCCACGCGGCGACCATGGAAAAATCCCTTTCCTACGCCGCAGACATGGTGGACAAAGCAATCAAACAAGGCTACAACATAGGCTTTGCGGCAAACTGCCAAAAGCAACTCGGTCGAGAAAACCACATCCGCTACCCCCTACGCCGAGGCCAAGAACACTACATTGAAATCCTACGCGAGATGGCAGCCATCCGCATATCGGAAGGCTGTTCCTTTGCATGGCTACTGCAACAAGACATCGACATCCTATGGAACGCCGAAATCTACCTAATAACAGAAAACAAAACCATAGACAACATAATCGCCGCCCTGCAAACCAAAGGCAACCACGTAACGCTTTTAAAGGTGGACAAATAATGGAAATCAACACGATAATACTAATCCTGGCGTCCACAGCGTCGATTGCAGCCTTGGCATGGCTGCTTTTCAGCCTGCGCAAATTACTAAAAAATCTAAACATTAAAAAATTTTTCCTGGAAATCTTCGAATTTATCGGCAAAAAGCTCACGCACCTGACAAGCAAGCTGCCAACAGGCAAAGCTCACCGCCCACGCCTTTTCAGCGACGAAAAAATCCGCATTTTCTCCGAAAAAAAACGCAACCCCTTCCGCAAAATGAAATGGAAAAACCTGCAAACCCACCGCGAGCGCGTGAGATTTATATATGTATCCTACCTGCAAAGCAAAATAAAAAAGGGCGCGATAGTCACCCCCTCCAACACCCCAAACGAATTATCCCAAAAGCTAAACCCCGGCAACAAATCCCCCGACGCCCAACTCTTCCCGCTATACAACAAAGCCCGCTACGCCAACGAAACCACCCCCATCACAGAAGAAGAAATAACAGAAATCCTACCCCTCAAATGACAACCTCAAACGCTCGGCGCACGCAACTATGCCTTCGATATTCTCCTTGGTTTTCATATTCGCTTCCGCATACTTCATAATTGCCCTCACCGACGACAGTGAGTTTTCAAACAAATCATTCATCCACTGATACCTCGGAAATAACCAAAAATGAAAATGTCCGCTACGCTCCTCTTGGATAAATGTACACTCCAAAATATCCTCAAAAGACAAAAGCGCAGTTCTCGCATGGTACAGCAACTCGAAAAACTCAATGGCCTGTGCCTCAAATAAATCCGTGATGGATTTTATATGTTGCTTGGACGCGATAACCAAAAAACCTTTTATCGGGACTTCCGGGTCTTGGTGCAATATGAAATTTTTCGTCTCCTTAATAATGCCCCCAACAGGAACAATCTCCCTGCATACCAAGGAACAACCTATACAATCAACATCAAATTCGTGTCCGAAAACATCTGTTATTTTCATTTGTCACCATAATGCCCTTTGCATTGTATAATATTGATTTTTTCATCTTCTGTAATGCTATAAACCAACCTGTTTTTCTTATCTATGTCTCTGCTCCAATATCCGACCAAATCGTCTTTTAATGGCTTTGGATGCCCCAGCCCTTCGTGTCCGTTTCGGTCTATGTCTTTGTAGTTCGTTGATTTTGTTTAATGTTTTCTTGTCCTCTTTTTGCCAACGGAGATAATCATCCCATGCGTAATCGGAAAATATTTTATTCATTTTGCCATTTCCTCTAATTCTTCCATGGTTTTTACAACAACTTGCCCGCACTCCATTTGATGTTTCGATTCCATTAACCTTTTCATATTAATTTCATCAAAATAATTATCTCGCAAAGTTATCTGAAAAGGTATACCCTGCTCCCTAAGGCATTGACGGACAAATGTATTTACGGCGGTGGTTAAATTAAACCCAAGGTCACGGAATAAACTATCCGCGCTTTCTTTTATATCTCTATCCATACGGATATTTACATTAATTTGCTGACTCATTACACGCAACTCCTTTTATTAAGATTACATATAATATTATATGCATATTTTATAAAAAATCAACCAGTTTACTATTCCCCCGCAATAGCTTACAAATAACTACAAAAAATGCACTAACTGCTGCACATGCGTAAAAGCCTGTCCCAGAAAGTGCATAGAAACGAATAACAAATAAATGCTTAGCGCAGCCCCTTTTTATACTCCTGTTCAATACTTACCATAAGCACTTGCCGGCCGTTTTCGTCTTGTTGGAATGTGTCGGGTTTACCTGTGAGCTGTTTTTTGTTGTTGCCATCTGCATTTAACCACATGTCCAAATACCGGTCGTAGACTTCTTTACGGAAGGCTTCTTTGTCGCCTTTGTAGCTTTCCGGCATGATAAATTTAAAATAGTCTCCTGCGTCCGTTTCCACAACGATTAGCTTAATTTTTTCGGATTCAATATAACCCGGAGCTTCTGTAAATGGTCTTACCGTGACCTCAATACTTTCTATGATGAAGGTTGTAACTCGATGGACACTAGCGATTCTAATGAAGGGGATTGGTTTGCCTTCGATTATCGGGAAGGTATGCTGTAGTCGGAAGTTTTCCCCGTTGGTGATGGAATGGCTATCCAGCCATTCGTAACCGGGCATACCTGCCATCCACATGTTGCCTCCGTTTGCAACGTCATCGGTGATTTTTCCGTTTACTTCTATAACACAGTAGTGGTTTGGCGGTATGCTTAGTGCTTCAAGCTTTATATCGATTCCGTCCCAGTCGTTTATAGTGTTGGTGACATGAATGCCGTTTTGCAAAAATGTGTATGTGGGGTCGCCTGATGATTCAATCACACTTGTGTTAAATCCACCCACGGAAGTGCCGATTTCAAAATCGCGTATCACTTCATCTGTTGCCAGTGAATACACAGTTTTCCACCCGTCGGTATCAAATTTTATCGGTACATATCGCTGTAGTTGATGATAACCAAGCCCTTTTTTTACATCGCTATGCGTAAAAAGTCCGTGCGCAATTAAGTCGCGTGAGGTGTCGTGAGTAAAATTTGTACCACCCAGCCATTTTAGAATTTGAGGATATAAACTTGCCATGCTGTCGTCGTCCATGTCTACGCATATGGCGGTGGCGTATAACCCGCCTTCTACTTCGATGATTTTATAGGGTGCGGTGTCTGCCTCGGTTACGTCGTCGTTAATTGCAAAAATTACCGCGTTTGTTTCACAGGAAATTTCTTTATCGAGAAAAAACTCGCTGTTATCCCAAACAATATTTTTGCGAAGGTGTTTGTTGTTTTCGCCCCATTCCCAAAAGTTGTCGCCGCAATGGTCTACGGTTTTCCACCCCGATGTCACCGCTCTAAATTTTGGCAGCTTTACCACCATAACGTCGGGGAGCTTTTTGCTGTCGAGCTGCGATGTAACTTCCATAAGGCGTTGCAGCGGGTTTTCGATTTGGTTTTCGATGTCTTTTGCTTTTTCGTATAATTTTTTAACATCCGAATCATTTGAGAAATCGGCTTTTTTTATTTGGCGGATAAATTCCAAGACGATTTTTTTCAGCTCGTGAAGCAGGGCGACCTCGTGGTCGATGTCATTCACCTTTTTGCTCAATACCTCCAGCACTATCTCCGAGCCGGACGCGCTAAAAATCTGTTTGATATCCTTTATGCTGATGCCAAGCTTTCGTAAAACCAAAATCTGTTTCAGTCTTTTTACCGCCTCCTCGTCGTACAAGCGGTATGCGTAGTCGTCTGTTCGAGTACTGTAAATCAGCCCCATGTCTTCGTAGTAGCGCAGTGTGCGCGCCGATACATCATACATTGATGACATATCACGGATTTTTATGAGATTGCTCATGTGTTGCCTCCTTTTTTATCGCGGATTAATGATGCGTATATCATAAACGCTTCCCCAACGGAAGAGTCAACAGGGTTATACGTGCACGATTAATTTGCTTATTTCCCCGCAGTATTCTATAATATTCCGCATTGATTTCGCTTATTTGAAAGGAGTTGTCGATATGATTTCTTTCCAAGATATAAATATGACATACAAGGTTGCAAAGCGTCAACAGGGCTTGCGAGCGGCATTAAAATCCATAGTTAAGCGGGATTACACCTATGTGGAGGCATTAAAAAATGTTTCTTTTTCCATAGAAGAAGGCGAAATCATCGGCTATATAGGCCCAAACGGCGCGGGAAAATCCACCACAATAAAAATATTAAGCGGAATCCTCGTACCCACAAGCGGTGATTGCTCGGTATTTGGCAAACGCCCATGGGATAACAGAATCGCCCATGTAAAAAACATAGGCGTTGTCTTTGGGCAACGTACGCAGTTAATGTGGGATATCCCAGTCATTGATTCTTTTGAGCTTTTGCGAGACATATACAGGGTACAAACCGCCGACTACAAAAAAAATCTCGATGAACTCGTCGAGATTTTTAGCCTATCAGAATTTATAAACACACCCGTCCGCCAGCTTAGCCTGGGTCAGCGAATGCGCTGCGAAATAGCGGCTTCTTTACTACATAGCCCACGCATTTTATTTTTGGACGAGCCTACCATCGGACTGGACGCTGTTTCCAAGGTAGCCGTGCGTAATTTCATAAAAAGAATAAACAAAGAAAACGACGTTACCGTAATGCTAACCACCCACGACATGGGCGATATCGACGCACTTACCGACCGAGTAATGCTAATCGGAAAAGGACAAATCCTATACAACGGAAGCTTCGAGCAGATGAAAAGCAAGTACACCAATATCGACGAGCAATCCCGCACCATAGAGGAAATAATAGCAGAAGTTTACGAGGATTTTTCTATATGAAGCCGTATATTTCTCTTTTTCGTGTTAGGCTTTTAAATGGACTGCAATATCGTGCGGCGGCTTTTGGTGGGCTTGCCACTCAGTTTTTTTGGGGGCTTATGCTTGTCTTTATTTTTGCCGCATTTTATGGAGAAGATGGGTATTCCAACGGATTTTCTTTTAGCGACCTTGTTACATATATTTGGTTGCAGCAGGCATTTTTGGCGTTTATTTTCCTTTACGACTGGGATAACGAATTGCTTGAGATGATTACCACAGGTGGGATTAGCTACGAACTGTGCAGGCCTGTAAATTTGTATCAGGTATGGTATGTAAAGCTGTTTTCTAAGCGGCTGGCGAGTGGGTTGTTAAGATTTTCGCCTACGGTTTTGATTGGGCTTTTATTGCCGTATCCGTATAATTTGTCGCTGCCGCATAGCCCGTTGGCGTTTTTGCTGTTTATCGTGACTTTATTTTTGGCACTAACCTTACTCGTGGCGATTGCCATGTTAATTTATATTTCTATTTTCAAAACAATGCACCCCGGCGGCTCAATAATGATATTTGGCGTAATCGGAGAATTTTTTTCCGGACTTACCATTCCCATACCGCTTATGCCTTTGTGGCTGCAAAACGTAACGCTTTATCTACCGTTTAGATATACGGCGGATTTGCCGCTGCGGGTATACTCGGGGCATATCGGCACGCAGGAGGCTTTGATGGGGATAGCCATGCAAATTTTTTGGATTACTATTTTAGTAACGGTGGGCGCACTAATTATGAAAAGAATCACACGTCTGTCCGTAGTACAAGGAGGATAACATGAAGCTGTATTTTAAATATGTACGCTTGCTTTTAAAATCCCAGACGCAGTATAAGGCTTCTTTTGCGTTGCTGTTGTTTTCGCAATTTCTTTATCCCTTTGTATCGTTTGCGGGGATTTACCTTTTGTTTGAGCGTTTTGGCAATATACATGGCTGGACAATGTTTGAGGTTTTTGTCAGCTACGCTGTTATTGTAATGAGTTTTGCTGTTGCCGAGTGCTTTTCCAGAGGGTTTGACCAATTCTCAAATATGATACGGACAGGCTTGTTTGATAGAGTTTTGGTTAGGCCGCGGGGGACTGTAGTACAGGTTTTAGGCTCGGGGTTTGATATTAAAAGGCTTAGCCCGTTTTTGTTTTCTGTAGTTGTACTCATACTTGCGATAGTTTTTGGGGATATACAGTGGACTTTTGTACGGGCTGTAATGCTTTTTAATATGATAGTCGGCGGAACTGTTATTTTTAGCGGAATATACATGCT
This sequence comes from Defluviitaleaceae bacterium, assembly GCA_009786685.1. Taxonomy (GTDB): domain Bacteria; phylum Bacillota; class Clostridia; order Lachnospirales; family WQUN01; genus WQVC01. The sequence continues at coordinate 6,230 of WQRQ01000074.1, read as the reverse complement.
GCAAGCAACCGTATCGTTTTGGACAATCGACGGGCTGGAATTTGCAAATATCTTTACCCACGGGATTAGACAGCACGCAATTTATCCGCTGGATATTTTCCCGCGAGGGATTACGATTTTTCTTACGTTTATAATTCCGTTTGGGACGATAACGTATTTTCCGCTGCAATACCTGCTCGGCAGAATCGACGGCATGGGCTGGCTATACGCATTTATGCCGCTTGCAGGGGCGTTGTTTATTGTGCCGTGTATTTTGGCGTGGAGGTTTGGGGTGCGAAAATATACGTCGGCGGGGTCGTAGTCGTACAGCGACTTTTCGTCGACCGGAGTATGGTGGGAATATAGTCTTTAACAAATAATCTCGAGTCGTTTACCTGTTCTTCGGCTTCATCCTTTGACGCAATATAAAAATCCTCATAATCGCTTTTGTTTCGAACTATGCCGGCTCTGCCGATAATGTCTGACAAAGAGCGTTCTAAATAACCTGTTTTTATATAATTCTCCCTAAAAAACGATATAACAGCCGAGTGCTTTTTGAAATCAGCCCCATCAAGTGCTAATATTGCGCGCATAGAATGAAAGATGGCATAGTATGCTCTGTTGTTTGCGTCCAAATACTTGCTCATGCAACATCAATTTTCACCCCTTCATTTTTTAGCGTTTTATAAAATGGTATGGTTTCGCGCCATTCTTCAAAAAAGCTTTTACTAATTACGATTGGTGAGATTAAAAAGCTATATCCATAATCGTTGTCAATTTTAGAAATAAGCGAAACTATATCGTTTGTGTAGTCACGCTCATTTTCCCTGGGTATATCCGCAAGAATTGCGACATCGACGTCCGAATCGGTATCAAAATCACTCCTGGAGTATGAGCCAAAGAGAATTACCTCCACATCTACCGTGCCAAAAATCTGTTTTGCGCCATATGCAAAGTCATTTAAAATATTATCCAGCATTGTTTTTCCTCCTTACAGCGGCTTCGCAAGAATAATATCAGGCTTGCCCCTCCCATTTGCGTCGGGCATTACGCCTATTATCTTGTAGCCGAGCTTCATGTAAAATGCGGATTGGTGCGCGCCGGGATTAAATTCCCGTATGCGTGTCGGCAGGTCGTCGTATAGGTCTACATTTGCGAGGGATGTTTCGCCGCCGAGTTTTTCGTCGTCTGCGCCCAGTTGCATTGTTAAGCCGCCTTTTTCTTTTGCGGTTTTTTCTATTGCGGCCACCAGCTTTTGCCCTATGCCCTTGCGTTGCCTGTCCCCGCGCACTACCAACGGGTGCAACTCAAATACCTTGCCGTTGTATTCGGGTAAAATTCCGCACCAACCGACTACTTCGCCGTTTTCTACAGCCGCGATAAAATGCGAATCCGGCTCGTCTTCGTCGTTTAATAACATATCAATCTCTTCCATGGCGTCGGCGAGTGTCTCCCAGCCGTCGGGGATTTCGTCCGTTAGCATTTGTGCTGCCTGTTTGAGCTGGGCTTCATTTAAAGTGTCCATATTTACGATTTCCATTAGTCGCCTCCTTTGAAGTAATTATAGGCATCTTGATAGCAAATAGCAATCTCGCCGTAGATGTTTTTGAAAAAACCGCTCCAACCCGCATAAACACTGCATTGTTGTCAAAAGAACTGTCCCCCTGACACTACAGATGACAAAGTCTCGGATTTAGTATATTGTTTCAAGTCTTTCAACAAGTGGAGAAATTTTATTTGCGAACCACTCGTCGCGTGTAGCCGCTATTATTGCCGTGTCTGTGCCTTTTCGGTTTACTATGTGTGAGCAATAAACATGCAGTCCTATTTCATTGATGAATTTAAGGATAATCTCATATTGACGCAGCGAACACATGATAGAAATTCGCCCTGCCGATTTTAAATATTCGCAAGTATTACGCAACCCTGCAAGTACAGATGAATCCGATTCTACAGCGAACGGCACTTCTGTTACAATTGCGTCGAATTTTTCATGTAGCTTTATATTTGCGGTATTTCCTACATAATGAGAAGCCCCGTACATTCTCAATCCCGAGGATAGTATTGGGTCAATATCAATTGTTGTTACCTGTATGTCGGGGTTTATAAATCTGCATGAGTACGCAATGCCGCCCGCTCCTGCGAATGGGTCTAAAATGTGGCTTGCATTGTTTGGAATTGCTAAATTTACAAGACATCTGCAATCTTCAACAGGCAACGCTCGCCGCCCAAATAAACTGCCGTCACCCCTATAACCTTTTACATTTTTTTCGCCTATCGCAAATAGACGATTGTGGGGTGATTGAGCGGAATACAAATCACTATCTTGGATAACAAACTCTTTAATATTAAATTGCCGACCCTTCCACGTTTTGTTGTTTCCCGCTTCTTCAAAGGTTATCAAATAAAAAACATTGCAATATCCGATTTTGTGCAAAATGTTTTCTAACTCTTTAATGTGTTCTTTATTAACCATAAAGCAAATAAATCCCTTTACATCGCTAAGAGGCCCATTTGGCAAATAAATTACTTCCATTGGAAGCAATGCCGTATATAATTCCATAATGGCAACACGTTTTGCCTTTAGCCGAGAATTTCGTATGCCGCAAGCAATTATATGGCATTTATTAATGTAATTATCAACCGTTGCCTTTGTCATTTGTATATAAGACACAACAATGCACCCCACCGTAAATTAATGCATTTAGGGTAAAGCCCATGTGATAAAACTTATATGTAAATCATTTTTTATAAACGACATATGCATAAAACCGCTATGCAAATCACTGTGATTTACATAGCGGTTTTATTATTTTTTGGCATAAACAATTTTTTTAATACTATCATGGGAAAGGTGATATTTAACAACCAATTCCTCAACCGTTGAACCTGTGGCAAAAGCTAAACGGATTTCATTGTTACGCTTTAAAGTAACAACTTTACTTTGTGTGCCGTCTCCCCATTTTTTGTAATTGCATTTCATTTTGGGAATATACAGCAATTTACCTTGCACATACCGTTGAACTTCAAGCAACAATTCTTCGGGCAATAAAATGCTTGCGTTTGAACGATTCATCAAACTTCACTCCTTATTTGAAATTGAAAATAAGGTGCAAAGTCGGTGAAATAAATTATCTACTTGGGCAATTCACTAATTTCAACTCCATGCAATCGAATTGCCGATTTATTTTTCCGACCCTGCATGGAGTAGTGGAGCTTGACTGTCATTTCTCGCAAAATGCACACCCCCTTCTTAAAAATTATGAACGTATAATAGCATTTTGTGTAATAAAATTCAATTCCATGATTTACCCGCAAGCTTACGAATAAACACTATAATATGAGTGACGGCACACTTTCTTAGCCCTCATACCGCCTAACGCTCGTTCCGCTTAACGCCAATGTAGACAAATTATGCAATACCGCGGATGTCGCAGGGGTAATCACACCGCCGATACCAAGTAGTAAAAGCAAGGTATTAAACCCTAAAATAGTACGATAATTTCCGTGTATACGTTCCAGTAGCCGATTACTTAATACGCGCAGTTCAATCAAGCCGCTCAGATTTTCTGAGAGCAAAGCAATATCTGCCACTTCCTTAGCAATATCCGCGCCGTCCTTCATTGCTACAGAAACATCCGCACAAGACAACGCAGGAGAATCGTTTACACCATCACCGACCATGATTGCGATATGGCCGTTTTCTCGCAATGAGCGTAGTATTTCGGCTTTATCTTCGGGCAGAACTTGGGAGCGGTATTCTTCTATGCCCAAAGCTTCACAGGCATTTTTGGCGGCAGCTTCTCCGTCCCCCGTAAGCATAAATATCCGTTTAAGCCCTAAACTTCTAAGTGTGTCAAGTACGTCTTTAGCCTCCGGGCGAACAGGGTCGTTTACACAAATAAACCCTGCAACTCTACCCCCCACCGATAGATACACAACGGAATACCCTTCCGATTCTTTTTCAATGATAGATTTTTCTTTGTCGGATAATGGGACTCCTTCATCATCAAAAATAAAGTGTTCGCTCCCGATAAGCACCCGCTCACCGTTTAATATCGAAGAAAGTCCGTGGGCAACAATGTATTCGACATCTGCATGTTCTTCGTCGTGTTGCAGATTTTCTGCTTCTGCTTTGCGAACTATTGCTTTGGCTACGCTGTGAGGGAAATGTTCTTCTAAACACGCCGACAATTTTAAAACTTCATCGGGGGTAAAGCCGTCAAAAGCCACAACCTTTGCTACTTCGGGGCTTGCAACGGTAAGTGTGCCTGTTTTGTCAAATACAATAGTGTCTGCAAGGGCAAACATTTCTAAGTGTTTGCCGCCTTTTACGAGTATTTTACGATTGGCAGCTTCACGCATGGCAGAAATTATACATATGGGTGTTGTGAGTTTAATTGCGCAGGAGTAGTCAACCATAAGTACAGACGAGGCTTTGGTAAGGCTCCCTGTAAAAATTAAAGTTAATGCAGAAGTAATAAAACTAAACGGAACAATGGTGTCTGCTAATTTTTCCGCTTTGCTTTGTATTCCTGCTTTCAACGCTTCCGACTGGTCAATCATAGATACGATATTTTGAATCCGTGTATTATCTGCGAGTGTTTTTACTTTTATTAACAAAGAGCCGTCCTCAACAACTGTTCCGGCATATACGCTGTGTCCGACTTTGCGCATGGTTGCCAATGGCTCTCCTGTCATTGATGATTCGTTTACCAACGCTGTGCCATCCACTACTTCTCCATCCAGCGGTATTATCCCACCCATGCGGACACGGACTACATCACCAATCGAAATTTTAGAGAGCGGCATTAAAATATTTTTGTTATTTGCAACAGTCCAAACATTGTCAATATTTAGTGCAAGGCTTTGTGATAATGTCGCTTTTGTTTTTTTACGAGTGTAATCTTCCAAAAGGTCAGTAGTGCGTAAAAGTGCCATTATCGAAGCGGCAGTTGTAAAATCTCGCTTAAAGATAGACGTAGTAATTGCTGTAGCGTCTAACACATCAACATTTAACTTCCCTTGTCCAAGCGCAAGCAAGCCGCGGCTCCAAAAATGAAGGGCATTTTTTAATGTCAATACAGCCCTAATCGGAGGCGGCAAAAAAAGCTTAGCAAAAAAGAATTTGCAAAGCATAACAGAAAAAGAGCGGATAAAATTTTCATCCAACTCATCTATTGCACTATCTTCGTTAATCGTGCTGATTTCCTCTATTTTTAAGCTGTCCAACAGATTTATGAGATTTTTCCGAGAAGCTGATTCATAATAAATTAGAACGCCGCCGTTTGTATGACCGGCCTCTGCGGACAATATCCACGGTTTATCTGTAAACAATCTTTCAATCCCACGCCCTTGCACTTTAGAAAAAGCATTCTGCCCCATGCGTATGCGTAATCTGCCCGGCTTGTCATATATGATTTTATACCGCAAAAAATCACCTGCTACTCTTTTTCTACATTTCCGTTTTTGTCCATGTATAAGTCAGTAGCATCTTCTTTTATATTCTGAAATTTTTCTAAAGCGTCTTTTTGGACTTTCATTCCGACCGCCACACCCTTCACAGCCAAATCGTGGGCAGTTTTGCTTTTGAGGAATGTTTTTCCAATCAAGGTTGCTGCAACTCCACCTACGAAAAACAAAAACTTTTCATTTTTTAACAAATGCATATGAAACATCCTCTCTTTGCTTGCTTTAATAATTGTGTGAATAGTAAACCATGCCGTAGCTTCTGTCAATAATTGACACTTATATTTGAATATGCTAATAGTAATCGTCAAACAGAGGAGCGTCTGTCCCTGATGTGGGATGGTGGTGGATTTTTGTGGCAACCAAACGCCGATGGTACGACAGGCGCAAGCCGAGGGATGCAGGAGAACTCCACACCTGCCAAATGCCAAAAAGGAGACCAAAAACGGTCTCTTTTTTGTTACCCCGTAGATGTTTTTGAAAAAACCGCTCCAACCTGCATAAACACTGCATTGTTGTCAAAAGAATTGTCCCCCTGACACTACAGATGACAAAGTCTCGGACAATGTCATAACATTTGTCACGGAAATACATATATACTAATCGCGAGTTGACAGGCACAACCTTTGCAACTGCTGCCTCGGTTGTCACACCTCGACGCTCACCTGTTTTACCTTTGGAGTTATAGCGAATTAATTCGAAATCCGTCCCGCCTGTCGCGGCAAAACCGCGAAAAACACGGTTTTTCGCCGCCGCTCCGTCGGGACGGTTTCTCATTGAAT
>WQRQ01000073.1 GCA_009786685.1 Defluviitaleaceae bacterium | reverse complement strand
GGCGGGGTCGCTTTCGGGGGGGGAGGCGCAGAGGATTAGACTGGCCACGCAGATTGGGTCGGGGCTGGTGGGCGTTGTCTATATTTTGGACGAGCCGAGCATTGGGCTGCACCAGCGGGATAATGACAGGCTGCTAAAGACCTTGCGACATCTTACGGATATCGGTAATACGTTGATTGTCGTTGAGCATGATACGGATACTATGATGGCGTCGGATTTTATCGTGGATATCGGGCCGGGCGCGGGTGTGCATGGCGGCGAGGTGGTTTTTGCGGGCAATGTGAATGATTTGCTACACTGCGAAAGAAGCGTCACGGGTAAATATTTAAGTGGCGAATTGAAAATCGACACGCCCGAAAATCGCCGTGCTTCCAATAAAAAACGTGCTCGTAAGCTACGTATTTTAGGCGCGGCGGAAAATAATCTGCGTGATATAGATGTGGAGATTCCGATTGGGCTTTTTACTTGTGTGACGGGCGTTAGCGGGTCGGGTAAAAGCTCGTTGATTAACGAAATTTTGTACAAGCGGCTTGCGCGAGATTTGAACAGGGCGCGGATTAAGCCCGGTAAGCATAGGGATGTCACGGGCTTGGAGTTTTTGGACAAGATTATTAATATCGACCAAAGCCCTATCGGACGAACGCCTCGTTCTAATCCCGCGACTTATACGGGGTTGTTTGACCTTGTGCGAGATGTTTTTTCGCAGACGCCCGAGGCTAAAATACGCGGGTATCAAAAGGGACGGTTTAGCTTTAATGTGAAGGGCGGACGGTGTGAGGCTTGCACCGGCGACGGCATTATTAAAATCGAAATGCACTTTTTGCCCGATGTTTATGTGCCTTGCGAGGTTTGCGGCGGAAAGCGGTACAACCGTGAGACGCTGGAGGTTAAGTACAAGGGCAAGACAATCGCTGATGTCTTGGATATGACTATCGAAGGCGCGTTGGAATTTTTCGAAAATCTGCCGCGATTAAAGGATAAATTGCAGACGCTTTGTGATGTTGGGCTTACTTATATTAAGCTTGGGCAGTCTTCGACTACGCTTTCGGGCGGGGAGGCGCAGAGGGTTAAGCTCGCCACGGAGCTTTCGCGGCGGCAGACGGGTAAAACGCTTTATGTATTGGACGAGCCTACCACGGGACTACATGCTGCGGATGTTCATAAGCTGATTGGGATTTTGCAGCAGTTGACAGATAGCGGAAATACCGTGGTGGTTATCGAGCATAACTTGGACGTGATAAAGACTGCGGATTATATCATCGACCTTGGCCCCGAAGGTGGTGGCGCGGGCGGGCAGATTGTTGTCTGCGGTACTCCCGAGGATGTTGCCGCGTGTGAGGGGTCGTTTACGGGCATGTTTTTGAAGGGGGTCTTATGACAAAGCAGGAGATAATTGATTTTTGTTTGACATTTGCGGGGGCTTATGAGGATTACCCCTTCGACCCGACCTCGACGGTTATGCGGCATAGCGGAAATAAAAAGATGTTTGCGCTGGTTGACCATTTATGGGGCGAGTTGCAAGTTACGGTTAAGTGCGACCCTATGCAAGCCGAGATTTTGCGCGGGGCTTTTGAGGGCGTGATTCCCGGATACCATTTTAATAAGAAGCACTGGAACACGGTTTATGTGGAAAAAGATGTACCGCCGGACGAGGTTTGGGAGATGATACGGCACAGCTATGAATTGATACGTCCGAAAAGGCCGCGGAAGCAGTAAATATGCGGGCCGGAGTGGTTTTATCCAAAACATCTAGGCAAAAACTGGTAAATGGCCGCCGAGCCGCTGATTATATGGGATGGTAAGCTTAATCCAAAAACATCTATTTGCAGGGCGTAGTCAAATGAGGATATAAATGCCACACGTTCAAGTTAGACCTTCAAAAGATTTACGAAATCATTACAGAGAGATTGCAAACCCAAATACAGAGTGGTACACCCATGACGAAGTATGGGACGAAATTTCGATGTCGAAAAGAGCTAGGCTTTATGTTGTCAAGGTATCAAGGAAGCAGGAAAATTATCGTTATTGCGTGCTGTCTTTCTATGATATAATTAACTTGCAGTAGACAATTTATATTAGGCGGTGCAGAATGTTTGATATAGAAGTCTCAGATGTTATTATTTTAATCATAATTATACTGACTGTGATTTTCGGCGTGTTTATATCAATGCGTGGAGTCAAGAGAACCTTTGAGAAAAATCAAACGCATATCGTAAAAGGATGGAGCAAGAAAAGACGTGGAATTTTACGGACAGATAACGATGAACTCAAAAGAGCGAATTGGAAAGTGGACTTCTGGAACATCTTACTACTGCTGTCTATCATAATGCCTGTTGGCGTTATAGGCTTTTCGTTAATTTCTCGCGATTTAAGCCGGCCGATTGTTGTTAGCATGTTAGTGCTTGGCATACCAACAGCAATCTGTGCGGCTTTTATGTGGCGGAAGCGCAGAATGGAGTTTAACAAGCTAAAAAATGCATTGGAAATTGAATTAGAATATGATGATGATGAAGTAGAAAAAGTAATCAGCGAAATTACAAAGAGCATCTATGCTACAAAAATGTTAGGCATACCGTTTGTTTTCATTTACGCAGTCACAATACTGGTGCTTGCCATTATGACTGTGACAGTTATTGTAAACGGAAATTTAAGCATAGCCACAGTCATTACTGCGATAATAGTTGTTGGCAATATACCAAGTCTGATTAACGCGTTAAGATTCTATATCACTGATAAGCGGCAAAGTAAAAAGGAGTAGTATAAACATTTACTGCACGGCGCAAGGTGTATCTTAGAAAGGTGATGAATCCGAAATGAACACGCAAATGCAAGAGGGTATAAACATATACGTTGAAAAAATTTCATCTGATAACGGTGTTCTACGGATTTACCTTTTCGGTTCGTGTGCATATGGGGAACATCACGAAGGAAGCGATATTGATTTAATGTAGTCATTGAAGATACGTTACACACGATTAAGAAATTATCTGGATATTGCCGAGAATATGCCGTGGAATTAGGCTATGCGCCATCAAACGAAAGAAACGCACATGGTATTTTTATCGCACTCGTGTTTTCAAAAAGTAAAATTGGTAAAAGGTTGATAAAAATACACCCACCAGGTATTTACTCTAATGAAACAGAATTTAAGATGCAATTTTATGCGGCAACTGGATATTCGGACTTTATCCACGAAAAATTACGTCAAGATGCTGATGCCGTTAGAGCCACTTGTGAAAGGCAATGCGAAAAATGCGCCGGCAAATATGTATGCGTATATCCCGATGGGAGAAAGGGTTTCCGCTGCGCTATACACTCTTTGGTTAAACTTTCGCCTCTGGGAGCAAGAAATACAAATGAAATTAAAGAACTGATGAAAACGCAGGATGAATTTTGGATTGAGCAAAGTCGCATAAAATAATCATTATTTTAAAAAATGTTATGTTTTATTTCATACGGTACAATGCCTGCACACGGGGGTGCAAATTCTTCTCTCAATTTTTGTCACCGTGTATTTGTATCAAAGTCAATGTGAATACGGGGGTTTTGACGTTAATATTGATACAATCATACGAATTCAAAGTGCTTATGCCATTAAAGGAGGGAATTATACAATGAAACTTGTAATTATATTCGGTGCGCCTGCCGTTGGCAAAATGACCGTTGGACAAGAGCTAATGAAAATAACTGATTTGCGACTGTATCACAATCACATGACCATTGACCCTATCGCGGAAGTCTTCGGTCAGCGTTGTGTTTCAGCGGAAATACGTGTTGAAGAAGTAGTATGTGAAGAATTTGCTAAGTCAGATTTAGGCGGCATGATTTATACTATTGCAAAGTCACTTAGCGGCGAGCCATCTGATTGGAGCCATTTGGAGCACCTCTCTGATATTTTCAAGCGGAACGGTGCCGAAATATATTTTGTTGAATTGGTCGCAACATTAGAAGTAAGACTTCAACGAAATGTAACAGAAAATAGACTGTTAAATAAACCATGTAAACGCGATGTTGCAGGAACAACAGCAAGACTACATGAATTAGATAAAAAAAGCCGCCTTGTCAGCTACGATGGTGAAGTACCATTTGATAATTACATGAAAATCGACAATACAAATCTTCCACCAGACACAGTGGCTAAGATGATTGCTGATAGATTTTTATTTTAATTCACATTATTGGAGGAAAGCAGCATGGTGCAAAAATATGATAGAGATTATGCTTTGTCAATACCACCAACAGATGATTTTAATGCCTACGTGATAGCCGCTTTTGAAAACTATGAAATTAATGAACAAGAACTTTATGAAATACAAAATGTTTATTTTACAAAATGTTATCTTGCCCATGATAATCCCCGTGGTCAATCGGGGCATGGTGGCGACGAGTTTCATTATATGTATTCCCATTTGCCTATTATCCATGCCGTGACTAAAAATGGAACATTCTGCGACATCGGATGTGCCAACGGGCATTTATTAGAAATGGTGCATAAATGGGTGAGCGGAGTTGGCTTTGATTTACAAATGTTCGGAGTGGATATTTCAGAGGGGCTTATTGAGCTTGCCCAAAGAAGACTTCCACATTGGCGCGATAACTTTTTTGTCGGCAATGCACATTTTTGGAAGCCTGAAAAGAAGTTTGATTATATACACACAAGAGGTGAATTGGTTCAACTTAAAGAGCCTTCTGAAAAGCCTAAAAGAAGAAGGACATTTGACAGCAGAATGATTTTTGAGCATTTCATGCAAAACTATTTGGTTGACGGCGGCAGATTTATAATCGGACCATATTGGTATGAAAACGAGGATGATGTATTAAAAGGACTATTGAGTTGGGGATATACGCCGACCGGCTATTCAGAGAAGACACATTACAATAAATCAGATATGAAAAGGAAAGTAATTTGGGTTGACAAGGTTTAATAGCTATGTAACTTCCGCCAATAAGCATTTTTTTTAGAAGCCAGAACATGAACACGATTACCTATGTGTATAGTATTCATATTGAACTATCGTGTATAAGTATGGAACAATGGTGCAAGCGAAAACGAGATGTTTTTGTAACTATATCGTTTTATGGTACGAATTATTGCGATATTCTTACCCCTACAGCGCAGAAAGCCTTGGTTATAGACTATTTTAGGCTTCTCGCAATTGTATCAATGTTACCATCAACACGGGGTTGCCGCATGACGTATAAAAATTTAGAAGTGAGGTTTTGGGAATGAAAATTTTGTATTTGCTGTTGGTTGTAATGTTGGTGTTTGCTGCTTGTGGAAGAAGTACGGATGAGTTGACAGAGGATGGTAGTGGTTATGTGGAAACACCGCCGGTTGACGTTCCGCAGGATACGCCTGCTCCGCCTTCTCCTACGCCTGCTCCTCTTCCTGTTGCGCCTGCGGGGTATCGTCATATTGTGATGGAGGACGGTATTAGTCAGTTTTCTATTAACATGACTGTGCCTGATAATTTAGTTTCGCCGTGGTGGAGCCCTCGTAGGGGGCAACAGGGCGGAAGTATAATAATTCACGAGGGGCATGACGACGACGGTAGCTGGGACTGGCGGCGATATCTTTTTGAATTGTCCGAGGGTGTGGGGCATTTGGATAGCTGGTTACGTGCCGATATTCCGGAATATGAGGCATGGACGGGGATGTTCCCGCGAAACTCTTGGGTGCAGCCGGTTGCGCCTTCCGATGTTTTTGTAACGCAGCACGGCATTACCGTGGTGCGCTACGAAAATATATCGCGGGAGTGGGAAGGCTGGGACTTAACCGTGGAAGAGCAGCAGGTATGGGACTGGGCGGCTGCTACACCACCACGCCGTTACGGAGATTACACCACCGCCGTATACTTTTTTAGACAGGACGGACAAGATGTGCGGGATTTTGGTGCGCAGATTTTCTTCTATATTATTGTGTTTGCCATGGAGGATAGATTTTCGGATTTGGACGCGCAGGCGCGGGGGATTTTGGAGAGCTTGTATTTTTCCGATGTACCCGAGATTACTTTGACGCCTACTGCGACAGCAGTTGCGATTGGCATTAATGGGGGCAATTATCCTCGTATTAATGGCTCTACTTCTACTATTCCGCTGGTGCAGAACATTTTTATGAGCATGTTTGAACATACCCAAGGGCGCGGACTTGACGACCGTTTTATTTTTTCCATGTGGGACTGGGACCCTTATTGGTTAGGCGGTGCGGCGCGGACTATTCCTTCGTATGAGCTGCTGATTGGCAATTATGTAGATATGATTTTAGTGCCGGAGCCTTCTGTGGCGGCGTTGAGGCTTGCAGAAGACGCGGGCGTGGAGTTGGAATTTACTCCTGTTGCGGTGGAAGCCTTAGTGTTTTTGACTTCGATGGAAAACCCTGTTTACGATATCACGCGAGAGCAGCTTTTGGGGATTTATTCTGACAGGAGCATTACTAACTGGGCGCAGCTTGGTGGGTTGGACGGCGCGATTGTACCGCTTAATCGTAACCTACACTCGGGGTCGCAAACTTTGATGGATAATCTGGTACTGCGCCAAGAAGAAATGCACGAGACGCTGACCGTATACCAAATCGGCGGCATGGAGGATATGCTAACCGCAATAAACCATGCGTGGGTGCTGCTTGACGCCGAGCCTAATACGTTTACGATAGGCTATACCGTGTACTACTTTTTGCAGCAACAAGTGGCCAACCAAAATGTGCCGTGGGGCGGCGACGCGTCGGAGTTTTTCGGCGGTATCAGGGTTATGAGCTTTGACGGGGTAACGCCAACGTCGGAGACTATCGCAAGCGGCGAGTACGCCCTTACCACTCATTACTACGCGGTGATTAGAGCGGATTCTGCGGAAGGCTCTCCCGAGCGGCTAATCCGCGATTGGCTTTTGACGGAAGAAGGGCAAAACGCAGTAGAACGGGCGACGCTGGGCAGAGTAAGGTAATGCGCAGAAAAGCTATAATAATTTCAAGTATCTTTGTAATTTTCGCACTTGCAATTGCCGTGTATGCTTTGATTAATCCTGACCCTACGATTGAACTCGTTCTTGTACAGCACAAAACATTTGGCTCGGAAAAGGCGTATACATCGCAAGCAAGCGAGGAAAACGCCCCGCCATGTTACCCTTATTTTGTGGGGGTCAGCAATTTTATAAATGGCCTTGCGGTAGCGCGAAAATGTTGCAGGTTTGGGGTAATAAACACGCAAGGCGAAATTGTTTTGCCCTTTATTTACGAGGGCTTTTTTAGGGAAGATGTAAACATTAACCATTTTGGGATTGAGCGTGCGTTGGAACGTGGTTTTATTGCGGCACGATATGGCGGCAGATGGGGTGCGATAGATTTTACGGGTGAGATTATCATTCCCTTTGAATACGACGATGTAAGCTTTAACAACGCGCACGGCGTAGCAATTGTACGCAACGGCGGAGTGTGGATAATGGCACGACCCCGTGAGGTTGGAATAATCGAAATCGCCACAGGCAGAGAAATTGTTAGCGTCGGAAATTTTCGCCGTGTTGACATTGGTATAGAATCATTTGGCGGTAATATTGCGTCGGTTGCAAACCAGAGAGATTTGTGGGGGGTGGTTTGCCTAATCACAGGCGACATGGTAATCCAGCCACGCTACGAGCAAATTATTCGCCCACTCCGTGACGACAAGTTTTTGCTTGCACGCTCCACCCGCCATTGGGTTTTGTATACTTCGCAGGGCAAGGCAATCCGAATTTTTTCAGAAGAAGAAATCCCTGCGGCAGCGGGAGCTTTTACAACGTCAAATTGCTTTGATGTCCGCGGCGACAGAATCCTAATCAACCCATGGGAACGAAACACCCTGTTGCTCGACACAGATGGAAACGAAATCGTCCCTCCTATCTACAGCTTCATCACATTTACAAATTGGATACAACACGAAGGCACGCCATCGGGAAATTGGGCATATGTATCGGTCGGTACGGAGCAGGGGGTTATATGCATCATCACAGGAGAGTTTATTATTCCGCTTCGCCATCTTGAAAATTCTCATCTTTTGATTTATGACGAAAACACCGCCATCATCGTCGAACACACAGGCTTTGAGTATCGCGAACGCGTTTTTACGTTTATAAATATTTCAACCAATCAAATCACCGAACGACCGGAAGGGGTTAGCTATTGATTAGGTTTCATCCGCCAAAGCCACCGCTGTAGCCTCGGATTTGTTCGATAGCACCGCGTATTAGGCAGTATCGACATTAAAGGTATGATATATATAGAAAACCATCAAGGGGGATTCTCTGTGAAAGAAGCATATACTGGCTGAACGGATTATCGGCTTGTATATTTGACTAAACGTGAAATGCGCACTTATGTACCACCACGTGGTACGCGCGTAAATTTTATGTCAGTTAGGTGGGAGGGGCAAATATGATGTTTTATCATGCAAGCAATATCGAAGGATTGAAAAAAATACTTCCATTGTCGGAATCTAAAAACAAAGAGGAAAAAGATAAAGTTGCATATTTTACCCCTGTTAGGTTATATGCACTTTCTTACTTGCGTGATATGGATGTTAATCATGTGACTATTGGAGCGGACGACAACAATATGCCTGAATGCCTCGAGTTCTTTCCGGACCAGCTTAGAATAATGTATCAGGGCAGAAGCGGTTATTTATATACATGCGAAAACAATGGCAACATCACAGTAGCACAATCTGCGAGTATATGGTCGTCAAAAGAAGCGGTTAATGTGGTGAACGTAGAGTTTATAGACAACGTGTATGAACATATACTGCTAGAAATTGCCGCCACAAACGCCCGCTTTGTAAGCTACGAATCGTTATCTGAAAAAACGAAGCAAGAGTATATCGTAAATATGAAGGATTTTATTTTGGAAAGAAATTTGCTTAAAATCGATTCAGCACAATCACGATTCTGGGCTCAATATTATCCAGAAGCATGGAGAATGGCACAGGCAACAACCGTAGGAAAATATGTATAATTATTAATGGCGTTATTTACACCCTTCACAGCATACGTTGTACGACACAAACGCAATCTTGGAGGAAACCCTCAAAAACGGCGTTAAGATTGTGATTCCACCAAAGAAAAACCGAAGCGCACAACGAGAATACGATACAGAACTTTATAAATCAAGGCATATCGTTGAAAATATTTTTGCTGTTCTAAAACGATGGCGTGGTATTGCAACTCGCTATGCGAAACATAGAAAATCTTTTCTTGCCGCCGTTCAGATTGCTTGCGTTCTGGCTTGGCTAAAATCTAATGTCGACACTGACTAGCATATAAAAAAAATCTGCCTCGCCTAAATACAAGGAAAAGACGGGGCAGATTTTCTATTTAATCGACAAATTCCAACGCCCCAGTCAAGAACATTCTGTAGATTTTGGCAGGGTTTCCCGATTTTGATAATAACGCTGAAACAAGGATATTTGTGTCAAGAACAACACGTTTTAGGACTTGTGTTGTCAAGGACACTTAAAAAATAACAGTAACGCTTGAATGCTCAAGGTATCAATGGTGCGGGGAAAATTTCGTTATTGGTACCGTCTTTCCATGATATAATTAACTTGCAGTAGAAAATTTATATTTTCCAACATAGATATTATTGTGCATAAAAAGTTGAGAAACGATAACTCCGTTACGTTATCCTATTGTTGAAAGGAGGGCGATTTATGGATTGGCTCACAAAAATGAACGCCGCCATTGACTACATCGAGAATAATCTGACCGATGAGATTGATTATGGTGTGGTTGCAATGAAGGCTTGCTGTTCATCGTACAATTTTCAGCGAATGTTCTCATTTATTACTCATACCACATTGGCTGAATATGCCCGCCGCAGAAGATTAACACAGGCAGCGTTGGAACTTCAAAACACCAACGCAAAAGTTCTGGATATTGCCGTCAAGTATGGCTACGATTCTTCCACATCGTTTGCCAGAGCGTTTTCTGCATTGCATGGCATAACCCCGTCCGAAGCAAGGCAGACAGGAACACGATTAAAAGCCTACCCTAAAATGTCCTTCCAAATTTCAATTAAAGGAGAGAGTGTAATGGATTACAGAATTGAAACAAAAGAGGCGTTTGAGGTTTTTGGTATCGAGGTGGTTTGTTCGCTAACAGGAGCAGAAGGGTTTTCAACCCCTGTCGACTTATGGCAAAAGTGCCACAAAGACGGAGAATATGAACGCCTTGCCGCAAATGCGGGAGCATTACCGAATTTCGTACAAGGTTCGTGCAAAGTCCACGCTGTTGAAAATTACCGCAAAACAGAAGAAAACACATTTGCCTATATGTTATGTGCTTTTGTGTCTAAAGACAGTAAAACCGAGGGTTACAAAACCGTTCGCATACCCGCCCAAACATACGCCGTCTTTTCATCTGAAACATTTAAGCGGGATTACAAAGAAAACGATTTTTTCAAGATTTTGGGCATCATGCAAAAAGTGTTTTACGGCGAGTGGCTTCCGACCGCAAATTATGAAAGAGCCGACGGAGCAAATTTCGAGATTTATGGTGGTACTGGTGGCGAAGATTTAACCGTCGAGTTGTGGTATCCCGTTATTGCCAAACGAAACAAATAAGCCATTTTCTTCACAGGGCGGGCGCACTTATACAGTAACCGTAAAACGGTGACTGCCGTGCGCCCTTCGGGGTATAAAATAAGCGGGGCTTCGCTCCTGCAAAAATAAAATTACTTTCTGCAAGAACAAAGCCCCCTTAGCTGAAAAATACCACGCCCCCTTTCGCATTGCTTCTCAAAAACCAATGTTTTATCGCAAACAGGGCAGTTGAGCATATTTTAGTAGTGCTTCGCATTTGAAACACCTTTCATATAATAAATCCTACATTCATGCGTGTATACCCTTCGCTTTGCGTTCTGCCCGTGCCGCTTTTATTTCCATGTCTATATCTTCCATGCTCATGTCAGCAGTACCCACTCGCGCCGAGTTTTCCCATATCCGTTCAGAAGCCGCCATTATATCCGACATTGAGGTAAACGCAATCAGCGTTTTCCGGACACTCGGCTAAAAAGAAGTAGTCCCACCCTTTTACTCCGTCAACATCTACGGCTAGGTCAATGTCGCTGTCTTCCGACGCAAAGCCCTTTGCGTACGAGCCAAAAAGGATTATTTTATCTTGTTTTTACAGTGCATTCTACACTTGGAAATCATTTAACCCAAACCCACCAACCAAACGCAACCGGCATAATTCGCCTTTTGCGTTTTTTATCGTGTGGTCTTCTCGGAGAAGGGCGTCGTCACGTAGCAGAGAGATGGATATGGGAGCTTCACCAAGGGGGATGGAAGGGGCTTCTGTGGGGAGGGCTTTGTAGGCTTTGATTTTTTCTCGGGTGGCAGTGAGATGGTTTTGCAGGCGAGTGTGTTGGGTGGTTAAGTACGATTGAGCGACCTTTGTTTGTTGCAGTTGGTGACGAATGACATAAGCCTCCCCTATCTTTGTTTTTACATAATTTACGGAGTGGGTTATTTTTACGACAGTAGATTCTGCTTTTTGCAAGGCTTCAGTTAGGTGGTGAGCTTGTTGCGCCATAGTTTCGATGGCTTCGCGGAGGTGCTTTTCACGCACCGCAACCTCGTTTAACGCCATGGTCTCCAAGCTTACTCCCTCCTCTCGATGGGCGTCCACCTCCCCAAAAAAATTTTTTACAAAAAATTTTTTTGCCTCCTCTCCAAAGAGAAGGTTTTCTGCCTCCAACAAGGTTTTACCTACCAAATCCCAAAACCGCAACGGCCTGGCAGCAACCCCCGCTATACAACCGCAAATGTCAAAGTTTGGGTCAAGCCTTTTTAAAGGCTTGTGGGGGTATTGGGGGCTAAGCCCCCAAGGTCTTAAAAGCTCTTCCTCCATTTCTCCCGCAAGTTTATGTAAAGCAAGGTTTTCCTCGATTTGCGATGGCGGAGGTTGCCAAAAGCCTGCTGATGATAATGTTATTTTTTCTTTCATGCGGGTTGATATTGCTTCGTTAAAGGTTGAATGGGTTGTGTGCAGGAGTGGGAGCGCGGCGATTGTCTCGGAGATGGTTTGATGGGCCGTGGGCAGGATTTCGCCAAATTCGTTTTTTGGGGTTAGGACGAAGATTTGGTCGTAGGGGTTGTCACTTTCGGACAGAGTTTTTAATATATTGGAGGTAGTGCTTGTTAGGGTTAGGTTTACGGTGTGGAAATTTTTTACGAAGGCTTTGCGTAGCTCGGTGGCTTCGGCGGGTGGCGTGTTTAGGGCGTAGATGTTTACTCGGGTTAGGTTTAGCTTTGCCGGGTTTGCTTGGATTTTTTTTATTGCTTCGGTGACGGCGGCAGGGCTTTGGATGATAAAAACGGCGTCTTCCGGTAGCGTGCGTTTTGTGTTTTGGATTATTTCTTCGGATTCTTCCGATAATAGATAGACTATTGGATTTTTCAAAAAAATCACCTCCATAAATTATATACAAGTTATAGGGGAAAAATGTATAATAGTGCAAACGAAGGGACTGATTTTTGTGAGCGAAACAATTACGATTAATATACATGGCGTGGGCAAGGTGGAAGCACAACACGGCGTTAGCCTTTTTGACTTGAGCGAAAAATATGCGGAGCAGTTTTCGCGGCCTGCGCTTATTGCAAAGGTGGATAGTGAGCTGCATGACCTTTCGCATAAGGTGCTTTATGATTCTGCGATTGAGTTTTTGGATATTACAAACCCGCAGGGGTATAGGGCGTACCAGCGTGGGGTTGCGTTTTTGATGGTTTATGCCGCAAAGGAAGTGCTGGGCAAAAAGGCACGGGTGGTGATTTCTCACTCGATAAACAAGAATTATTGCTGCGAATTTCCGGAATTGGACGGCGACATTACAGAAGCTTTGCTTTCGAAAATAGAAAAAGTAATGCGCGAGATAGTGGTGAAGGATTTGCCGATAGAAAAACATGCTATTCCCAAGGAGCAGGCTCTTAGCATATGCGAGGAGCTTGGGCTGAATGATAAAATTAGCCTGCTGAAATATCGGCATAACCAGACCTACAGTTTTTATAAGCTGGACTGGTTTTACAATTATATCTATGGCGAAATGCCACCGTGTACGGGGCGGCTTTCGCAGTTTAAATTGGTAAAGCGGACGCGTGGGTTTATGTTGCAGTTTCCTAACGCGGCTCATAATTACGAGTTTATTGAGCTTGCACCGGAAAACGCGCTTTCTGAGGTTTTTGCAGAAAGCAATCGCTGGGCGCGTATAATGAAAACCGATACCGTAGGCGCGCTAAACGACAGACTTTGCCAAAGCGGAAGCGGCGAAATAATTCGCGTGGCAGAGGCCTTACATGAGAAAAAAATCGCGCTGCTTGCCGACAGAATTATGCAGGAGCAGAGGTCTATTGTGCTGATTGCCGGGCCTTCTTCTTCGGGCAAGACTACTTTTGCCTCGCGGCTTGGGGTGCAGCTTAGGGTTAACGGGGCTATCCCGCATGTGATTTCGCTGGATAACTATTACTTTAACCGTGATGAATGCCCGCGTGACGAGCATGGTAATTATGATTTTGAGACAATTGACGCGATTGATACCGCGCAGATTAACAAGGATTTAAAGGATTTGCTGGACGGTAAGCGTGTGGAGATTCCGCGATTTAATTTTTACACGGGGCGACGCGAATATAAGGGCAATTATCTAAAGCTTTCGCAGGCCGATGTGCTTATCTTGGAAGGGATACACGGGCTTAACGAACGCGTTAGCGGAGATGTGCCTGCTTCCGAAAAATTTAAAATTTTTATATCCGCACTTACGCAAATTAATCTTGACGACCACAATCGGATTCCGACCACAGACGCGAGACTGATGAGACGCATGGTAAGGGATTTCCTTTATCGTGGGGCAAGCGCGCAAGTCACCATTGATATGTGGCCGCGGGTGCTTCTCGGTGAAATAAAATATATTTACCCCTTCCAAGAACATGCCGACGCGTTTTTTAACTCCGCTCTTGTATACGAAATGAGCGTGCTAAAGCAATACGCCGAGCCTTTGCTCTTTGGCATTCATCCCGACGAGCCGCAGTATACCGAAGCACGGCGGCTGATTAAATTTTTATCGTCATTCTTAGGTGTGCCGAGCGAGACGCTTCCGCCTAACTCGATACTACGTGAGTTTGTCGGGGGGAGTTGTTTT
>WQRQ01000072.1 GCA_009786685.1 Defluviitaleaceae bacterium | reverse complement strand
TTGACAAGTCTTTTAGATAGTTTTGTAAATCTCTGTATGCCATCCCCTCCGGGGTCTCGTCTCCGAGTTGTATGCCGTCAATGCCGTCCTCACCAATTATGCCGCCCCACAACGTGTTGTCCAAGTCGAGAATTAATGCTTTTTTGTTAAAACCCATCACGGATTTTATGATTTTTGTGATATTGGCACAAAGCAGCGGCACAGCGTCCAAATCAAGGGCATATTTAAATGCATACCATATATCATCGTTCCACCATTTTTCGCCGCCGTACATTGCGCATATGTAATTTATGTCATTGATATAAAAGTTGGTGTTGTTACGTGCATGACTATAAAGCCTTTCGTTTAATGCATTAATCGCATAATGGCGGCCTTTATTGTAATAAACATCGCTGTTGCCCAACAAGCGGTACGGGAGCGGTTCGAAATTGTTTTGGATTATAACCGCACCGTATTTGTTGGAAATATTATCCCATACTTGTGTAAGCCTGTCATAGATAACGTTTGTGTCGTTAAAATCAATATTGCGCGAGGTCGTGTGGATATATACATAATCCGGATTGAAAGCTTTTAATGAAGGGTTGTCAAACGCCCCTTCTTCGTAGTAGTTATTATATTGCCCCTCGTGGAACTCCGGAGATATCCCTTCTTTTAACAATGCAAGCTCCAGCAGTAGTTTAATGTGGCCAATGGTAGAGCCGGATAATATTGCAACCTTTATCGGTTGCAAATTTTTATGTGATAGATATTGTTTTTTTAATTTTTTGTACTTGCTTATTAAATCGGAATACGTTTCACTCATCATGGACAATACTCCTTTATTTAACTCTTTTTAAATACCCTTCCGGGGCAACGGAAATCAATAATTTTGAATCGATTTCCGAGTTTATCTCAAAGCAATCGTTTTCTTTTAAAAACTCCCATACAGCAGTTTTGGGGTTGTCACCTTTATCCCACGGCCTGTCAGGGAAAGACCCTCCCGGCATATCTTCCACAACCGTATCAAACACAACAACATAACTCCCTTTTGTGACAAAGGGAGAATAAAGCCTCAACTCTTCCAAAACATGCTCGTGAGTATGGTTGGAATCCAGCGTGACTAAAACTCTTTTGCAATCATTTTCTTTAATATAATCGTCCAGCTTTTTTATAACATCATCCGAGGTAGAGGAGTCTTGTATCAAAATTATGTTTTTTGACATAGGGTGTTGCTCAATTGCCTCACGGTTATGACTTCTTATATCAATATCTATGCCGATAACCTTGCCCCCTTCTCCGAGGAGTTCCAGCATAGAGGCATAAAATACAACACTGCCACCGCGTGCGATACCTGTTTCTATTATAAGGTCGGGTTTAACTTCCCATATTAACTCTTGCATTGCGATAATGTCTGTAGGTAGTTGTATTATAGGTAAACCCATCCACGTGAAATTGTATGTGTATTTGTGAGGAGATAATGCGTTCATCCAGTTGATAGACGCGGCTCGTAAGTTTTTATCCTCGCCCTGCGCTCGGATATTCTGTTTTGATTCTGCTTTAAATTGGTTGCGGTCATCCATGGTATATTCCCCTGTCGTTTAAAATATTCGTAAATAGTTTTGCCCATGTCAAATCTTTTTCCTAAATCCCTGCCCCTTCCCACCATTGTACTTCACAAAAAAAAGCGTGTAAAGGGTTTGTTCCGTTACACGCTTTTTTTGCTTATATTACAATTGTCCTTTCGATGGTGGTAAGCTCCATCCTGTTTAAGCTTTCCAGTCCTCCGCGCTCCGGGTCAAAGATATTGTTTGCTATCATTTGACCGATTGCTGTTTCGATTTCCGGGACGGGTAGGTCGCAGTTCGGGTTGTTTATCCGCATAGTCCTGCGAGAACCTGTTGTTGTGTTAAACATTAATGAATAATGTCGCATGTTGCACCTCCTTCCTTGTTAAAAATGGATAAGAATTTATCGTTTTAGGTTTAGTACAATGCTTACTCTGGCGGCACATTGTCCGTTGTTGTAGATTTTTTCTACAGCATTAACAAAGCCTGCGGCGGTTTGTGCCGAGACATTGGGCGATACACCGCCCACAGAAAATACACTTTTGCGCTCTTCGTTTGTAAGACGAAGCGTCGCAGAAGCAGCTACTAATTCTGCCATGCTTTTTCTCCTCTCTATGTGATTTTTTTCCATTCGCGAATATGCTGTACAGGCGGTTATTACCGAGAATTCTTCATATTACATGAATGGTTTTGGAAAAAACCGAGACTTATACCGCCGCGCACGTTAATATTACGGGATAAACCAAGCTTGATGTTAATTCCAAAGATAATGGGTAAGCCGTAAGGTGTGACAACCGATACAACGCTTAGCAACAGAGCCGATTTTCGCAGGGATGGTTGCATTCCATTTGACGATAGAGCGGTTAATGTAATTGTTACAAAGGTTGTGCCTTCGACTTGTATGTAGCTTACATTAAAATAATTGACAAATGTTATGACAATGTCCGAGAGTTTGTCCACGCTAAATCTTTTTCCGAAATCACAAGCCCGTCCAAATTTCCCCACTCAATACCAAATGCCTCGTCGTTGTATAATACGCCGCTACTGTACTCGGGGTGGTAAAATTCTGATATATGGTAAAAAACATCTGTATCGTCCAGCAATGTTTTAAACCCGTGCGCAATGCCTCCCGGTACATACAACGAGTGTTTGTTTGTCTCTGTAAGCTCGACAGATATCCATTTTTTATATGTTTCGGAGCCTTCTCTCAAGTCTACAAGCACGTCGTATATGCCGCCCTTTGTACATGTGATTAGTTTTATTTCTTCATGCGGTGGTTTTTGAAAATGCATTCCGCGAATGGTGTTCTTTTTTTTGTTGTGCGAAATGCTCCATTGTGGGAATTCTGTGGCAAGCCCCATTTTCGAAAACTCGTTTTTGCAAAACGTACGCGAAAAAAAACCCCTGTTGTCGGAAATAAAATTCGGCTCGATTAAATATACACCTTTTAACGAAAGCTCTTTAATGCACATCGAAAATACTCACCTCGGGGATTAATGTTATAAATTTGCCGCCCCAGTCGTTTATATAGTTTAGCTGCTTGGATATTTCATCTTTTAAATTCCATGGCAGGATGATGATATAGTCCGGTTTTGTTTCTTTTATTTTATCACCGCTGTAAATTGGTATGCGGCTGCCGGGCAGGTATTTGTTTTGTTTGTGAGGGTTGGCGTCCACTACATAATTGATAATATCTTCGCGGATACCGCAGTAGTTGATGAGAGTATTACCCTTGGCGGCGGCTCCGTATCCTATTATTTTTTTGCCTTGCTCTTTTAATTCGAATAGCCATTTTAGTATATTTCTTTTTGAGGCCAATACCTTGTTTTTAAAATCATCATATATTTTTAGGTCGGCAAGCCCGAAGTTTTTTTCCTCATCCAAAAGCAAGCTTACCGCCTCGCAGATTTCTCGATTACATTCCTTGTGGCAGGCATATACTCGTAACGAGCCGCCGTGGGTAGGCAATTTTTCTACATTATAGACCTTTAAGCCATGTGCAGAAAATATTCTACTCACAACGCTAAGGGACAGATAAGAAAAATGCTCGTGGTAAATTGTGTCAAATTGGTTATACTTTATCAAATTTAAAACACTTGGGAATTCCACCGTTAACGTAGCATTTTCTTTTAAAATAACCTTAAACCCCTTAACAAATGAGTTAATATCCGGTACGTGTGCAAGCACATTGTTAGCTGCAACCAGGTCGGCTTTTATATTGGAAGCCTTTGCAAAATCTTCTCCAAAAAACTCGCAGATAGTATTTATTCCTTTTTCGTTGGCGATTTTTGCAATATTTTTTGCAGGCTCTACGCCTGTGATTTTTATGCCCTTCTCTTTGAAGTGCTGCAACAAATATCCGTCATTGCTGGCAATTTCTACTACAAGAGAGTCGGGGCTTAGTTTTAACTCATCAACCATTTTATGAGCGTACTGTTTGGCATGTTCTACCCAGCTTTTGGAATAAGAACTAAAATAATGATAATCGGAAAATATATTTTCAGGGAGTTCGCATTGTGGTGCTTGTACTAAAAAGCACTTGCCACATACATATGTACGCAACGGAAAAAACATCTCGCCTTTGTTTGCCTCGGCGGGATTTGTATACGAATTTGCAAGCGGCGACAGCCCTAAGTCAACAAAGACATTTTCTAATCCATTGCCGCAAAAATTGCAGACTTCTTTAGTCATAAAGACACGTCCTTATTTGCTCATCCATGCATTTGTTTACATCAAGATTATCAACCCAACATTTAGTCCACTCAACCGTAAGGTCAACAGCTTTTTTTATGGGAATGCAAGGATTCCATCTTAAAACATTATTGGCTTTTGAGCAGTCGAGTTTGAGATAGCCTGCCTCGTGCGGGCCGTCGTTTTGTGTGGTTTCCCATTCTGCGTCGCTACCCCATGCATTACAAAACAATGTTGCAAGCTCGCCCGTCGTAACACAGCCATCCACATCCGGCCCGAAATTGTAACTGCCGCAAACGGTTTTATCCTCATATTGAAGCTTACCCAACATCAAATACCCAAACAGCGTATCTAAAACATGCTGGTACGGTCGAATAGAATGCGGATTGCGTAAAATAATTTTTTCGCCTTTTACAGCCGCTCTTACGCAGTCGGGGACAATTCTGTCCGTCGAAAAATCTCCGCCGCCGATAACATTCCCCGAGCGGGCGGTGGATATGGAAGGGGCGTCGGCATAGTCGAAAAAAGAAGCTTTATAGCTGTATGTCACAAGCTCCGCGCAGGACTTGGAGTTGGAGTAGGGGTCGCGGCCGTTTAATGTTTCATTTTCGCGATAGCCCCAGTGCCATTCTTTATTTTCGTATACTTTGTCTGTGGTTACGTTAACGATGGATTTTATACTGCTTACACCGCGGCACGCTTCCAGCAAATTTACTGTACCCATTACGTTTGTTTCGTATGTTAATACAGGATTATTGTACGATTCTCTAACAAGCGGCTGTGCCGCCATATGAAAGATAATTTCCGGGGCAATGTCTTTTATTGTTTTTTTTAAGGTCGTAATGTCTCGGATGTCTGCCGTGATTGTATTTATGCCATCATTAAGCAAATCATATAAGCTTGGGGAAGTCGGCGGTTGTAAACTATATCCCGTAATGTTTGCACCTATCAACGACAAAACCTTGCAAAGCCAAGAGCCTTTAAAGCCGGTATGCCCCGTTATTAACACTTTTTTGCCTTTGTAAAACGAGAAGTCAAATCTGCCCACGTTATTCCCAAACCTTCCACGGTGCGCGGTTTTCGCCCCAAAGCTGCTCTAAAACTCCTTTATCGCGCTGGGTGTCCATGCATTGCCAAAAGTCGTCGTGTTTGTATACGCCCAGCTTTTTTTCCTTGCTTAGCTTCTCCAGAGAGCTTCTTTCAAAGACGGTGCTGTCTCCTTCTATATAGTCAAAAACTTTAGAATCAAGCACCATAAACCCTGCGTTTATCCAGTTATTATCCTCTACCGATTTTTCGCGGAAGGCAGTTACGTGGTTTTTGCTTTCATCCAGCTCCAAAACACCAAAACGACCGCCTGGTCTAATCGCCGTTAGTGTGGCGATGCAGTCGGAATCATTATGCTGCTTCACAAGCGAATGTAAATCTACATTGGAAACACCGTCGCCGTAAGTCATCATAAAAGTTTCGTTTCCTACGTAATTTTGTACACGTTTTATACGTCCACCGGTTTGCGTATTGCGTCCCGTGTATGCGAGAGTAACCCGCCAAGGCTCGGCAATATTGGAATGGACAATCATTTGATTTCCGTTTTTAAAATCAAAGGTTACATCGCTCCTGTGCAGGTAATAGTCGGCAAAATACTCTTTTATCACATGGCTTTTATACCCGCAGCAGATAATAAAATCGGAGTGACCGAAATGAGAATAGTATTTCATAATATGCCAAAGCATCGGTGAGCCGCCGACTTCTATCATCGGTTTTGGGCGCAAATGACTTTCTTCGCTTATGCGTGTGCCAAGCCCGCCTGCTAATATTACGACTTTCATAAGGTAAAACTCCTTGTTGTCTCTGCTATCTGCGCGGCTGTCAGGCCGTATTGTTCCAGCAGATACATGTACTCTCCCGCTTTGCCGAAGCAATCCGGGACGCCTATTATTATTTGCCTTGGCGCGTTGCTTAGCGTTGCTTTATATTCTGCGACAGCCGAGCCTAACCCGCCTATTATGTTATGTTCTTCTACGGTTACAATTAATTTGTGATTATTAAAAAGCTCGTCCAACAACTCGGTATCCAGTGGCTTTATTGTATGCATGTTTACAACGGTGCAGGAGACACCTTTTTCCTCCAATATCTCTGCTGTTTTTTGTACTTCTGCCAGCAGAATACCGTTTCCGATTAAGGCAATGTCTGTACCTTTTTTTAAAACAACGCCTTTGCCTATTTTAAAGTCGTAAGGCTCGCTGTATATCATCGGGCAGTTTGCCTGCCCCGTAAGCCGTACATATACGGGTGTGTTTATTTCGCTTACCGCATGTGCGGCTAAGTATGCTTCCGCAGCGTCCGCGGGTGAAACCACAGTCATGTTTGGGATGGCTCGCATGGCGGCGATATCCTCGATGGCATGGTGCGTACTGCCACCGATGTCCATTGCAAAGCCTGCCGACGCGCCTACAACTTTTACATTAAAGCCCATATAACCGCAATTTTGTCGGATTTGCTCCAAACAACGCAACGTGAATATAGCATACGTTGTCGCAAACACGCAAGCCCCTTCTTTTGCCAAGCCTGCGGAAATACCGATTAAATTTTGCTCCGCGATGCCAACATTTACATACTTGTCGGGGAATGATTTTCTAAAACGACTAATGCCGGATGTTTCGCCGCAGTCGGCGGCCGTTACCATTATGTTTTTATTTTCTGCTATTTCGGGGATGGCTTCCCCAAAGAAAGTCCTTCGTTGGCCAAGGCGCGACCATGTACGTATTGTTCTTTTGTTTAGCTCTTGCATGGCACACCTCCCGTAATTTCTGCGATTGCCGTTTCGTATTGCGCCTGTGATAATGTGCCGTGATGCCACTCGGGGTTATTTTCCATAAACGAGACGCCTTTGCCTTTAATTGTGTTTGCAATAATCGCATGGGGCTTGCCTCGGATGATTTTGAAAAAAGCGGTCAACAGCGCGGAAACACTATGCCCGTCGATGTTAGAAACCTCCCAGCCAAAGGCGGTTAGTTTTTTTTCCATGTCTCCCAAATCCATAACATCTTTTGTTGCTCCGTCCAGTTGCAGGCCGTTTTTGTCGATGATTGCCACCAGATTATCCAGCTTATAATGCGCCGCCGCCATAAAGGATTCCCATACGCAGCCTTCGTTGCACTCGCCGTCACCTAGCAGCGTGTATACCTTATGGCTTCGCCCTGCACGTTTTGCGGAGATTGCCATTCCCACCGAAGCAGAAAAAGCCATGCCAAGGCTGCCGCTGGAGTATTCTATCCCGCGGTTTAAGTCCATGGAAGGATGCCCTGCAAGGTCTGTTCCGTTTTTTTCGAATGTGGCAAGCTCCTCGGGCTTGATAAAGCCCGCAACAACTAACGCCGTATAATACGCAAGAACACAATGCCCCTTACTAATCATCAAGCGGTCTCTTTCTTCCCAAGCGGGGTTTTTAACGTCAAATTTTAACACTCCGCAGTACAACGCCGCCAAAATCTCCATACAAGACATCGCAGGGCCTACATGCGCACCGCTTCTCCCTGCGTTAAAAGTCATTTCCAGTGCATATGTCCGCATTTGTTGTGCGGCATTTTCGACTAGCTTTACTTGGTCTGTCATTTCAAGCACCCCCTAATTACCATTACTGGCTCCGCCATCCACACGGATTACCTGCCCATTTATATAAGAAGACTCCTCACTCGAAAGAAAATAAGCAATATCGGCAATCTCCGAAGGCTTAGCCAGCCTACCCAAAAGACAGTTATCGATACCTTTTTTCAAGCTTGCCTCGGACACATGTGAGATTATCTCTGTCTCCGCACGGCTGGGCGCAATGGCATTTACGCGGATATTACCAAAAGGCGCGACCTCTATCGCAAGCGCGCCAGTAAACAACCCCACGGCAGCCTTAGTCCCGCCGTAAGAAACATTACCGGAATAAGGCGTAAGCCCCGCGATAGAAGAAATATTAATAATATTACCAAATTTTTGTTTAGTCATCATTTTAAGCACAAGCTGAACAGTATACATCAGCGCGAAAACATTTACTTCATAAAGCTCACGTATTTCCTTCATGGTAGACATTTGAAATAATTTCTCATAGTGAATACCCGCATTGTTTATCAATGTATGAACATGCTTCTTCTCTTTATAAATTTCCATTATCCCGCTTTTTATGGCGGCTTCGTCGGTTAAATCGAAATAAACGGGCTTTATCCAAACGCCGTATTCATTGGCCAATCCGCTAATTTTTGTTTCAAACTCATCGCTTGGCTTTCTTGCGCAGGCCCATACATTAAACCCGTTTTCTGCAAATTTTTTCACCATTGCAAAGCCCAGCCCACGGTTTGCGCCTGTTATTATTGCGTTTTTTTCGATATTCACAGTAACACCACCCTGCTCAAAGTTGTCAGTAAATTAATCCCGTCCCATACAAGCGAAAACTCGTTAGCCTTGCCGATGGAGGTAATCCTGTCTATGCCATGCAGGCCTTCTGCGGTTACGAAGCCCGATAATTCATCGGATGAAAACCCATAGTAGCTAAGCGTTTGTATTTTTTTTGAGCTTACACATTTTAGCCCGTTTAAATTTGGGTCTTCGTATTCGATAAAAAACCCGCTTGAGCATGTGCCGTCGAGTATATCTTCGCTAAGCTCCGCCGCAGAACATCTTACAATTAAATTATCGGGCATTTTTTCAATTTTTATATTCGGATTTAGAAGTGTTACCCTGCAAGCCGTCATATATTTTTCGGACACAGCACTTTCTTCGAGGCGATAAAGCGGCTTGGCGTAATCATGCAAATGTTGCCAAAAAGCGGCCTTGGCCTGCGCCACCTGTTCCGCTCCACCCATCCAGTAAACCAGTCGCGGCGAAAAACATGCGTTTTGGTCAAAGCCATAGGTATCCGCATAAAAATTTTTCGCGATTTTTTCCTTATCGCCGCTTTCGTTGTAAGCGGCGGCGTCTATGACACAAACGGAGTACCTGTTAGCAAATGTAATATCCAAGCTACGCGGGGGTAGGGGAGATTTTCGTATGCGGGCGATAGTCTCATCGCCGCCCCAAATCAATCGCGTATGGCAAAGGGAAGAAAAAAAGTCATTAATCCCATCATCATTATCATATTGAATCACCGCGATATAATCCGCCAAAAACCTATGCTCATCCTTCTCCAAAGCCCCGCAAATCGTACGGCACAAAAGCCTAACCTGCGGAAAATCCTTGCTCGACACCTTAATAATATTAGCATTCCCGCTCAAAAGCCCCGCCGCAAGACTATACGCAAAATTTACAGGCACATTAGAAGGCGCGATATGAAAAGCCAAGCCCCGCCCAAGCCTCACATTTGTATCAAGCAACTCCGCTTTCATCTTCAAAATATTAGCCTTCCGTACAAAAAAAGCGAATGCGGCAATATCGGGATACTGCCTATACTCGCCATCCTTTAAAATGCTCGCAGAAAGGTCGCTAAAAAAAGCCATAACAGAATCCGCGCACGGCACAAGAGCCTTTAATCGCGCCATATCCTCATAGCTTAAATTTGCAGGTTTAATTAGCTCGTTTATTTTCATAAGTATCGCTGCAACCTCTCACCTCTGCCGCGGCAACGCGACCGAGTATTTCAAAGTATTTGCCTTTTCGCCCGCAGGGACAATCATCCTCACCGAGCATAACACCCTTATCTTCCGTTAATATAGAATGCCCCGGATACGACAGCGGAGAAATAGAAACAGCCTGTATAATTCCCGCTTCGCCAACCCCCGCAACACTAAAATCACTGCTTCTGCGTATAATGATATCCGAGTAAGAACTCGCATGTAAATGCCCGTAGTCACATTCCATATAAATAGAGCTTGCCTGCTCTACCATGCCGTAATAATCATGAACTTTTTCTATCCCGCAGTATTCCTTTAATGTGTCCTTAAATTCTTGTCGCGTAACCGCGCTGTCCGCAAGCTTTTTCCAGCCGCCCCCATGTATAAGCACGCTACCGCCAAGGTTTAGCTTTAGCCCTCGTTTTTTCAACTCATTACAAAAATGAGACCAAATCATAAAAGTAAATCCAAAAAGAAGAATCTCGCTCCCCCTATGCTTATCCAAAAACCGAAAAAGCTCATCCTCCTTTAACTGCATATTTTCGTCCAAAGCAAAAAGCTTATCCTTGCCAAACATGGTAAACCCCAAAATCGCTCCGCCCCGTGCAGAAAACATATTCCTGTTTTTCAGCACACTGTCCGTATCAATAACAATCATTGGCACTCTTGCCGAAGAAATAAACGACGAAACAATTTTAGCCATCACCTTGCTCTGGTTTACAGAAGTCACCCTATCCACATTTATCCTGGAAACAGCCTGCCCCGTAGTACCCGACGATGTCATAAGCTTTACGACGTTCTCTTGGGCAACGCTTTTCATGTTAAACTCTTTAAAAATACGTACAGGCAAGAATGGAATGTCACTATATGTTTTGTTTTTTTGACCAAAAGCTAACGCGTCCAGTATTTTCCTATACTCGGGGCAGTTTTGGTAATGGTGATTTGTGAGTTTTAACAGGGTATCCGTCAAAAACTCTTCCTTTTGCTTGCGCGGCAAATCAAAGGGCTTTATTTCGTCAAATATCTTGTCATAGTCTATCACACGCTTACACCGTACTTAGCAAGCACTTCTTTGCCTTTTTCAAAGGAGCCGAAATCTATGATATCATCTATGTCCATCATTATATCAAACACATCCTCCAAAATGGATATCATCTGCATATGCCCCACAGAATCCCACGCTTCGACATCCTGATATTTTAGCGTTGCAACCGCACTTTCTTCCACTCCAAACGCTTCCATAAATGCGTTTACATATTGCTGCATATTACTCATGTGCTTCGCCTCTTTCAGCTATATTTTTCAGCTTTGCATAGCTAACCTTGCCGTATTGATTTCTTGGTATTTCTTCCACAAAAACCACATCAAATGCGGAAATATTAATTTTAAGCTTGTTTTGCAAAAATTGCTTAATCGCCTTGCCGTCGGCATTTTTATCAGCAACGCATACATAAAGCCGCGTATCATTACCTGTGCAGGCAAACCCGTCACCAAACTCCGCTTTTATAAGCCGCTCGGTCTCATCCAAGTTTATCCTAAGCCCAAAAATCTTTATAAAACGCGCAAGCCGCCCGCTAATATAATAAAATCCGTTTTTATCCCTGTGCGCGATGTCACCTGTTTTATATATCCCGCCGCGCTCATCACCTTTTGCTAGGTCGTCGAGAGATTCTGCATAGCCAAGGGTTACGTTTTCGCCTTGGAATACAAGCTCACCGGGCTTGTCTGTTTCGGTTATCTCATTTCCTTCTTCGTCTATGAGCCACATTTTATACGGCTCTATCGGCCTTCCTATGCTGCATGGGCTTTCCAACGCGCTTTCCGGCGGCAACATGCTCATACGTGCCGTGGTTTCCGACGCGCCGTAGGTGGCATAAAACCTCTTGCCCGTGTCCTTAGCAAATGTAGCAAGCTTGTCCCAAAGCTCCGCAGAAAGCCTTCCACCGCCTTGGCTAAGCACCGTTAGGCTAGGCAGCTTTGCGGTATAAAAACGCAGCTTATCCAAAATTTCAAAGCTATACGGGACACCCGTAAAAGACGTAATCCCCTCATTTTTCATAGAATTCCAAAACTCGCGGCTGCTAAGCGCGTCGTCACTTAAATAAACAGAAGCACCCGCCGTCAAATGACTACACAACACAGAAAGCCCCTGTGTAAAATATATCGGCAACGTAAGCATTGCGCGTTCATCTTTCTTGATATCAAACGCCCTCGCAACATTTGCCGCATTAGCCCTGATATTATTATAGGAATGCCTAACCAATTTAGCACCGCCCGTACTGCCCGATGTCGGCAGCAAAAACGACAATTGCTTATACAAATTAACAGATTCCGCGCTTTCTGCACACAACTTATTATCCATAAAAATATAATTGGGACGATAGATAGAAATATAGCGATTAAGCATATCCTTGTCAATGTTTGCATTAAGCAGAAGCGGCACTACCCTATTATGAATACAACCAATAAAAAAAGCGGCAGAACTCACATCGTTGCCGCATAAAAGAAACACAAAATCGCGCTCTTTCAAATTATATTCGCCCTTAAAGCCATCACAAAAATCAGCCAACTCCTTATACGTCAAAGACCCGCCCTTGCTATCCAACAATGCTATGCTCATAGCTCTATCTCCAGATTTTTTATTTTATGCCTAAACTTTCCTGCGTCCCATTCTTCTTTTAAATAAGAAAGCACCGTAACATCGTGAAAGATATCGTACTTATACACCGCCTGCCTTCTAACACCATCTACATGATACCCAAACATCTTGTTAAGCTCTACCACACGCGGATTATTTCCCATTACTTCCGCCTGCAAACGGTTAAGCCCCAAATGCTCAAACGCAACCTTTAATATGCCATATGCGTCCGTGATTGCATTTTCAAACGTCCTATGCTCCTTATCCGCAATATAGTTGCCGGAAACACAGGACTTATTGTTATAATCTATATCAGTTAAGCTAGTTTTACCTATAGGAATACCGTCCTTTACGGTTATCCAATGCAGTTGGCCGGGGTCGTCCTTGATACGCTCAAACCATTGGCTCTGCATGTCAAGCGTTAATATGGGGTCGGTATACATTACACGGGTGATATCAGGCTGCATTCTCCAGTTCATCACCATCTCAAGGTGTTCTTGCCTCATTTTTACCCATTTTGTCATAAAATTTCCCACATCCTTGCCGCCGATTATACTAATTATCGGCAAAATAGGCAATATTGCTTTACAACTTCGTTAACATCTGCAAAAATGAAGTTACTGCGCTACACCCGCCCGTGAAGGTAGCGACGGCACTGTGCTTGGGGCGACGCGCCTTATGTCTCCGGGAACTAACGCCTGCGGCGTGGATTTCCCTACGACGGCGGTCACCACGGCGCACAGTGACGTCGCTACCTTCACGGGCTGCCATGCGCGAGCTTTTCGAGTAACTTTATCGAACGTAAATTTTTCTCGGTAGCAGCCCGAAAGGGTTTGTAGTTTACCCTGCGCCGTGGTGACCGCCTGCCGGAATGAAATCCACTCGCTAGATGTTCTTAGGCCGCGTTTTTTGCGGTCTTAGAACATCTTACGAGTTAGTTCATGCAGGCGTTTGGGCGCGTCACCCAAGCAGGGAAAACTACAAACCCTTTCGGGCGGGTTTATCGAGCAGGTGATAAAAATGAACATTGCAATACGCGCAGACGGGTCTGTGCAAATGGGGTTGGGGCATTTGGTGCGTTGTGGCGCGCTGGCCAAAAAATTCGAAGCGGAAGGAGACCATGTCCGCTTTTTTTGCAGTGAAAAAACAGAAGACGGCATGGTGTGGCTAAGGCAACAAGGGTATCATGTTGAAGCTGACACTTTGTTAAGAAAATGGCAAGCCGACATTATTATCGTAGATGTGTATGGGCTTTCTGCCGAGTATTTTGCGGAGTTGGCGAAAAGCGACGCGGTAGTTGCTGTCATTGACGACCATGCGAAAGGTGATTTTGGCTGTGATGTTGTTGTAAACGGAAATTTGGACGCATTAGCTTTGGATTATTCCGGTTATTCTGCGGCGAGGAAATTGCTGGGTACTACATATGCCATGCTTAGAAGCGAATTTGAAACAACGTCCCCCGCGCCGTTTAGGGAGGCGGTTTCCGATATTTTAGTGACAATGGGCGGCTCCGACCCTAATAATTTTACGCCAACGGTGATAAAGGGGCTTTCCGAGATATCGGGAGTTACAATCCATGTGGTATGCGGCTCGCTTATGAAAAATGTCGAGGATATTAAAGCAGAAGCCAAAAAATGCTTGGGTGAGGTGATTATGTACAGCGGATTAAATGAGAAACGGTCTCGGCAGAGCAAAAAATCGCGAACGCCTCACCGCGTTTTTTGCGATAGGCGAGACCGAT
>WQRQ01000071.1 GCA_009786685.1 Defluviitaleaceae bacterium | reverse complement strand
CCCGTTATCGNCCAGCAAGCCCCAAAGCCCGTCTGCTCGGCCGCCGTATTGTACGGCAAACCACCCGTCTCTTTGGATGATTTCGCTGTAAAAAGGCGACACAATCTCACGACCTGTGGCGATTTCTATAATACCGTACGACCAACCACGTTGCCCGTTAACCATCACCCTCGCCAACCCATTCGGCAACAGACTGATACTCGCAAATTCCCCAAACGGTATAATCATTTCGCCGTAGGTGTTGATTAAACCCATCTCACGCTCGTACCCCACAAATGAAAAACCATCCCTAAAATTCGTGACAAACTCAAACATAAACGGGATTACCTCCTCGCCCTCCATATTCACAAATCCCCATTTTCCGTCACGCTCCAATGCCGCAAGCCCTTCGAAAAAAAGCTGATGCGGAAAATGCTCGTCTTCAAAGTCGAACACCCACCCCATGCCGTATATCGGCGGCACAATAACCCTGCCGTCGCTTAAATCAATTATACCAAACATACGCTCATGCCTATTTTCTCCAACCATAAACATAGCAGTCCCACACCCCATAGGCATTATATCCAAATGCTCAAAAGGAATAACCACCTCACCCGCCGTATTTATCAACCCCATCTTGCCGCCATACCGCACCCGAGCAAAACGATTAACAAACGGAGCAGCCCACTCATACATAAGCGGAACAACCTCCCGCCCATAAACATCAACAAAACCCCATTTTAAATCCCCAGCGTAACGCCGAGCAACATTAAGCAACCCCGCAAAAAAAAGCCGCCCCGCTCTGTCAAACTCCAAAGGCACAAAAATATTCCCCGCAAAATCAATCGCACCCCACTTATCCTCCCAACGCACCACCCCACGCCCATAATTCATAAAAAAAGCCACATTAGAAACAAAATCCACAACCACGTCCCCATCCCCATCAACAATACCCCACAAGTTACCACCATGAGCAAACCGCACATGAGCCAACCCATCATAAAATTGCCGCACCCACCCAAAAAGCGGCGGAACAACCTCCGTCATAGTAACCACACAAAACAACCCCTCCAACCCATCCACCCGCACCGATACATAATTCCCCCGCAACTCAATATCCGTATAAGAAGGCGGCATCACAACCGTAAGCAAAACACCCTCCGCAGCAAAATTACCCATCTCGGTGATGATATCACCAACATATGGGGGAAGGGAAAATGACGGGGATGAAACGGGCAAGGGGGTCGGTGACGGTGATGGAGTTGTAACGGGCACGGAAGCCGGGGCAGGCGAAGAGATGGCATCAGGCAGGGGCGATGGAGCCATTGGAGCCGTTGGGGACGGCGAGAGCGTTGGTATCGGCTCGTTTTGCAACACGTGCGCCTCATACTCTCCCTGTGATAGCAGCACAAAACCAACCACACCAAAACAAATCACCAACGCAATACCTACAACAACGATTTTCCCTTTATCCATCTCAATCCCCTTCTTTCTCGCCACATTATACCAAACAAAAACACTTCCCGTTTTGTTTTTTTGGCCAAAAGCTCTCCACGCCGCATAGACACTGGACTGACGACTGTTTTGTCGGCAATGCCACCCGCCCGCAGGGGTCGCCCGATAACCCATGTAGTTCGGCGCGGGGATATTGTCGAGGACCTTTTATTCGTTGAACTATTTTTAAGGTTATGACATAATATTGGCAAGTTGATTATCATGAAACCTATAATGTTAAAAATAGAAATTTTGCAGACACAACAGGAGGGCAATTACATGGCTCTAAAAATCAAACTTGCATATGGCGATATGGAAAATATCAAAATTTTATTTACGGAATACACGCAGTTGCTTGTTGATACGAATAGTAATTTTGAGAATTATTTGTCTCTTCAAAATTATGATGATGAAATTGAAAATATTGATGTTAAATATGGATTGCCCAATGGAAGATTATATGGTGCTTATTTGAATGAACATCTTGTGGGTTGTATTGCATTAAGAAAGCTGAGCGAGGCAGAGTGTGAAATGAAAAGGCTTTACGTTAGACCTAAATTTAGAGGGTATGGAACAGCTAAGAAGCTAGTTGATATTATAATTGCCGATGCTAAAAATATAGGATATGGGCAAATGCTACTGGATACATTACCTGAATTAAAATCTGCGATAAAATTATATGAACGCTTTGGGTTTTATAAGATACTGCCGTACAATGATAGCCCTATTGAAGATACAGTTTTTATGAAGCTTGATTTGTAGATAAGCACAACTACAACGCACGGCGGCTATCCCGCCCTTCCGTACAAATGTTTGCAATTTCTTCCGATATATGTTATTTTCTAATAAAATAAATATGAGGAGTGGTTTAAATGCCCGGCAAGCTAACCGCAAAACAACAGATGGTTTTGGATTTTTTAAAGTCGGAAATCCGCAAAAACGGCTACCCGCCCACGGTGCGTGAGATTTGTGACGCGGTGGGGCTAAGCTCTACTTCTACGGTACACGCGCATTTGGAGACGTTGGAGCGTAAGGGCTATATCCGCCGCTCGCCTGCCAAAAATCGTTCTACCGAGATATTGGAGGAGGATTTTTACGGCAATGCGCGGGAGCTTGTAAATGTGCCGATAGTTGGGCGCGTGGCTGCGGGAGTACCCATTTTGGCGGAAGAAAATATCGAGGATACGTTTCCGATTCCTATAGATTATGTAAAAAACGATACCTGTTTTATGTTGCATGTTAAGGGCGACTCTATGATAGAAGAAGGAATTTTTGACGGCGACCTGGTGCTTGTGCGCCAGCAGCAAGACGCTAACGACGGAGATATCGTTATTGCCTTGCTGGAGGATTCTGCGACGGTAAAAACCTTTTACCGCGATGGCGAGTTTATACGTCTCGACCCTGCAAACTCGGCATTTAAGCCGATTTTAACGCGGGAGTGCGACGTTTTGGGCAAGGTTATAGGGCTTTACCGCCGCTACTAGCGTCGCGCTTGCGCGACTAAGTCGCGACAAAATTTACTACTGCTATTTTTACCTCAGCGAGTGCAAACTCGTTGAGGATTTTTTTTCGTACATCGCTGCACGCGGCAAAGTTGATAGTTATTGTTTCCGTCCACATGCTTGCGCGTAGCTCTATGCCGTGGAGACCCAGGGCGCGTACAAATACGGGGACTTTTGGCGCGCCGTTTTCCAGCATTTCCGGGGTGCGGGTGTCTGCGAAGTCGGGGTGAGAGCCGAGTACCTCTGCTATGATTTCGCAGGCCCTTGCCACATCTGAGTTGTAGGTGATTATTACGTCTATAAAGGAAGAAGCCTGCGGATTGCAAAAGTTTGAGTTTTCGATTAGCTCTTTATTCATTATGGAGTTTGGGATGATTATGCGGCTGTTCATAAAGGTGCGTATGGTGGTGTGGCGGAGCGTTAAGTCTTCGATAAAGCCCGTGATGTTTGCGTTTACGAGATGAACGCGGTCGCCTACCTCAAAGGGCTTAAACAGCGAGATGAAAAGCCCGTTAAATGCGTTGCTTAGTGACTCCTGCGCGGCCAAACCAATCATAATGGCAGCGATACCCGAGCCTGCAAAAAACGCCGTGGCGATATCCTGAAACTGCGAAAACGCACTAAGCGAAAAAGTAACACCCACCACCCAAATCATGGCACTAAGCACATTTTTGACAAATTTTAGGTGAATGGTATCCGCAGTAAAAGTCCGCCGCCACGCCACACGAAAAAACTTAGTAAGCAGAAAAACAATAAAAATCTTTAGCGCAAACCGAGCAAGTTCCCACGCAAGCTCTGTGCTGTGCAAAAAATTGTTAAATATTTCACCGAGCATATATTTTTTCCTCCCACAAATCGGATACATAAATATAGTATAGACAAATTCCAATAATTTGACAAACTTGAAAAATCTTAGCGAATATGGTTTAATCTTATTTAAAATTGCTGTATTACAGGAGGAGAAATTCTTATGAAATCCAATTTTCACAAGCCGCTGGTGACGCATATGTATACGGCCGACCCTTCCGTACATGTCTTCGAAGGCAAATTGTACATCTATCCCTCGCACGACCTTGAGAATGACGGCCTTGATGACGGAAAGGGCGACCATTTTAAAATGGTGGATTATCATGTGTTTTCAATGGATGACATTGGTGCGCAGGTTGTTGACCATGGGCAGATTTTGCATGTAAAGGATGTCCCGTGGGCAGAAAGCCGCATGTGGGATTCGGAATGTGCATACAAAAACGGCAAATATTATTTTTATTTCCCCGCCTATGATAAAGACGGTATTTTTCGCATAGGTGTCGCAACAAGTGATACACCCGTAGGGCCATTTAAGCCCGAGCCAAGCTATATCCCGGAAAGCTACAGCATCGACCAAGCCGTCTTTACCGATAGCGACGATAAAACATATATGTACTTTGGCGGACTTTGGGGCGGCCAGTTGGAGCAATGGCAAACCGGCAAGTTTGTTCGCTTTAGCGGAGAGCCGGGCGCGGACGGCCCAAAAGGCGACGAGCCTGCAATGGGTCCCCGCTACGCAGAAATGAGCGACGACATGCTAACCTTTAAGCATACGCCCAAAGAAATAAAAATCCTTGACGAAAACGGTGAGCCGATAAAGGCAAGCGATAACGAGAGACGATTTTTCGAGGCTCCCTGCGTGTACAAATACACCAACGGAAAATACTATATGATTTACTCAACCGGCGATACGCATTACATCGTTTATGCCGAGAGCGACAGCCCCACGGGACCCTTTACCTACAAAGGCAAAGTTTTGGAGCCTGTATCCGGATGGACAAACCACGCCTATATAACCGAGTTTAAAGGCAAATGGCTCTTGTTCTATCACGACTGCGAGTTATCGGGCGGGGTTACGCATCTTCGCAACCTAAAATACACGGAGCTTGAAATAAGCCCCGACGGGACAATTAAAACCGTAACTGCATAATTTTGTTATTGACAACATCCGACAAATATTTTATTATTTATGTAACACAACTGACATATCGCCCCTCGAAAGAGGGGCTTTTTTTTTTCGCTGCATATCGGATTAATCCGCTGTAGCAACCCACGGTTGACAATTTGCCAACCCAAATTGGTAGAATAGAAAAAAATAATCATATATACTTAGCTTGGGAGGGGGAAAACATGGACGTTGGGCGAAGAATCCAAACACTGCGCGTAAAAAGCGGCTTGTCACAAGAGGCACTTGCAGACCAACTGGGGGTTACCCGCCAGTCTGTTTCCAAATGGGAGCTTGGACAAGCCCTGCCGGACACAGAAAAAATTGTGCAAATCAGCCGTTTATTCGGAGTGGCTACAGATTGGATTCTGTTGTACGAAGGCCCAATGCTTGCGAGGCCAAACAGACAAGCACTTCGCTTTGGTATGTACCTGATAGTAAAGGATTTTGCCAAATCCGTAGATTTTTACGAAAAGCTACTTAGCATGAGGGTTTCCACCGTGGGGGCAAATCGCTTTGCACAATTCTTTTTCGACGGCATATGCATGTCCATTATGAACGAAGCCCACCTGCCCGGCCATGATTACAGCGGCTGCGGCGACCACAAATTCGCGTTAAACTTTTGGATAGCCGACCTATCCGCGGAGTACGAGCGCGTAAAAAGCCTAAACATAGGCCGTATTACAAAAATAATAAATCCCCATTCCAACTACCATTTTTTCAACATCTATGACCCCGACGGGAATGTTATAGAAATAACCGGCCACTAAGAGCCAAAGGAGAAAACTAAAATGCCTACACAAACACCCCTATGCCAAAGCTGCGCCATGCCAATGGACGCCCCGGAAAAATTCGGCCAAGAAGCCAACGGCAGCCAAAACAAAGACTACTGCTGCCACTGTTGGAAAAAAGGCAAATTTGCCTACAAGTCCACCCTTGAGCAAGCAGTAGAAAACAACATCCCATGGTGGCGCGAAGAAGGCGACGAAAACGACGACGCAGCCCGCGCCCGCATAATGGAGGTATTCCCAAAGCTAAAGCGGTGGGCAAATGAATGAGTTTTTATGTCAAAGCTGTGGAAGCTACTTTCCGACAGAGGGTAATTACGGCAAAAATTCCGACGGCTCGGAGAACAAAGATTATTGCAAATACTGCTGGGTTGACGGCGAATTCGGTAAGCCCGATGAAACAATGGAAGAGATGATTGACAGCTCTGTCCCTTGGCGAGTAAAAAGCGAAACGCTTCCGGACGGTTATCCCGATGCAGAAACCGCGAAAAAAGAAATGATGAAATCTTTCCCCAAGCTAAAGCGTTGGGCAAATGCGTAAAACCGGCGTTACTTTTCCTGTATGGATGTTTTTGCAAAAACCGGAAAAGTAACGCTTTTTTATTCTTCTATTATCGCCAGCACCGTTTCCAGAGCGTCCATGCCTTCGCGGTTGCGGATATGGGGCGTTACGCCAAATTCTTCCAGTGAGCGGCCGTAGAGGTCGGTAAAATGGCCTATGTCCAGCCGCCATATTATGCCTGTGCGGGGCAGCATTACATATGTTGCCATCGGGCCTGTTATGCCCGATGTGTTTTCGCCTACCACCGTGCCTATGCCTGTGGATTTTACTGCCAACGCCGCGTTTACCGAGGCCGACATCGACCATTCGTCTACGAGCAGCCATACCTTGCCGTTAAAGTTTACGCGGTTATGCTCGGGAAGGCGATAGGGGAAGAGAGTTTCTTCCGTTACAAATACATATGTTAGTCGCGCCTTATCATTCGGGTTAAGGTAGGGCATTCCCACCTCGTACACAAAATCTGCGGTGTACATGATTTCCATGCGTGACAGCTCTACCCATTCGGTTTCCAAGGCGGCGGTTGTCATGGAGTTGTACAGCATACGCATTACGTTTTGGGCTTCCCGGCCGTCGGTAAAAAACTGATGCCCCGGCACGGTTACATTATCCTGTATAAGACGCATTAAAAGCAGCACGTTAAAGTATGCGACACTGCCGCCCATATTTCCGCGTATGTCTATTATCAAATGCTCAAAGTCCTCGACCTCCTGCAAAAACGGGAAAATCACAAGGTCGTCATAGGCGAGGCTGCTCATAAAGCTTTCTATCGCAATATAGGCGATTTTGCCTTCTTCTATTATTTCTGTGGTTACATTGTTTGGTATTTCCGGGAACGCGCTTTCTTCCGCGTATATGTCTACTTCGTATTCGCCGTAAAACCATATGGCTTGGGGGTGGGTGTAAACTTCTATCAACGCGAGAAGCTGCTCCATGTCCGACGGGTATTCTTCCTGGGCATATGCGCGAAGATATGCGGTTAGCAAAAGCCTGTACATGGTAAGCTCCCGTGGTGCTAAATGCCCTATCCCCTCAAACGGCACAACAAACTCCTGCCAAAGCAAATGGCTCAAGTAATCCGCCGCCATATCCAAGGGGTCGTCACCGCCGCGTACAGGAAAATGCTCCGGTAAGTACGTCGCTCGGAAGGGGGTCTGCGCTTCGATAAAATCTCTGAAATATTCTACGTATTCGTCGAAGTCGATTCCGAGCCGTCTGTAGATTATATTATCCCACACGGCGTTTTCCCGCGTGATATTTACCATAAAGTCGAAGTCGTACAGGGCTATGTCGCGGGCTTCTTCCGAGAGGGTTAGCGTAATCGCCTGTGTTTCCATAAAGGCAAACAGCAGAGACATAAAATCCGCCACGCCAAGATACGCCCGCCCGGCAGAAATCGTAACACTCTCCTGTAGCCTCATGGGATGGCCGTTTACTACGGCATTTTGGTGCGTTGTGGGGACTATCGCAAGGCCGCCTGCGTAGCGTATGGTAATCGCACGCTCATCTGCACACCATAGCACCTCGCCGCCTTCCTCCTCAAAAAATTCCCGTATAGGAAGCAGCCTGTCCATATCCGCAAAGCCCACCGTCGGAAAAGCCATAACAAACAAAACCACCAACACCGCAGCAATTTTTTTCATCTAATAATCCCCCTGTCTTTTTCTTCCATTGTATCACAAAAAAATTACTCGGGAAGGATTATATCCACCTCGCCCTCGCTAATTAGCGAAAAGTATGCGTTAAGCACTTTTTCGATGGAGGTTTTAAGGTCGTGGCGGGCTGCGTCTGCTGTGGCTGTTAATGGGATTTCTTGGTAAACCTGCGTGCCGATAAATACTCTTGCGGAGCCGAGTAGGTCGCCCTGCTTTATCGGGGCTTGATAGGCTTGCGGTACATATATTTCTACGTTTACATTATCTTTTTCGTGAGTGCCGAGGGGAATACGCACTGTTTCCGTAAATGCGAATTCCATGGCAGGGGTGCGAGAACGGGTTACGGGGATTTGTCCCGCTATGGTGGATGCTTCCAATACCGTCACAAACTCGAAGTTATCGAAGCCGTGATTTAATACGGCCTTTGTGTCTACCCATTTTTGTGCCTTGCCCTGCTCGCCCCATCCGCTGGCCAGCACCACAGAAATCAGTTGCATTTCGTCGCGCTTTGCCGCGCCTACAAAGCAGTGGCCGGCCTTGTTTGTAAAGCCTGTTTTTACGCCGTTTGCGCCGTTGTATTCGTTTAGCAGGCGGTTGCGGTTGTTAAATGAATATCCGCGCCTGTCGCTGCGGAAATTAGCATGGCGGGTATTAGTCAACTCAATAAACCCGGGAACAGAAAGCGCGTAGCGAGTAATCACCGCCAAATCATATGGCGTAGAATGATGGTCGCCCGCGTCCAGCCCGTTAGGCGTCTCAAAGACGGTGTTTAACGCACCGATTTCGCGTGCTTTATTTGTCATTTCCGCACAAAATGCCTCCACCGAGCCGGATAAATGCTCGGCAATTGCTACGGCGGCGTCATTTGAAGACTCCAGCATTAGGGCAAGCATTAGGTCTCCGAGGCGCACATTTTCGCCGGGAGACAGAAACATTTTTACCTTTGGCGCGGCGGCGGCTTTTTTTGATACTGTTGCGGTTTCGTCCATTCGGCCGCTTTCCAATGCCAGCACCGCCGTCATTATTTTTGTCGTGCTTGCCATCGCCAATGGGTCGTGTTCGTTTTTGCCCCATAGCACGCGGCCTGTTTCCGCGTCCATTAACACCGCACCAAATGCCGCGACCTTTGGCTCTTCTGCATAAACCGCGTTAACACTCGAAAGCGAAATTAACGCGGCTAAAATAATTGATTTAATAAATATTTTCACTAATATTCACCTCGCACATATTTTGTGCGAAGGGGTGCAAAATTATTCCGTCCGCTCCGTAAGCGTCAGGATTGCGTTTGTCATAATATTTTGTTACGCTTGGCTAAATGAATGGAGGGATTTACCAATGCGAGAATACACAAATTTATTTGCCCAAGCGGGGTACAGCGCGGCCGAGATAGAAAAACGGCTGGGCGACATCGTACGCATGATTTTCTTTGACAAAAACGAGCGGTTTTA
The DNA here is from genome assembly GCA_009786685.1 of Defluviitaleaceae bacterium. GTDB lineage: Bacteria > Bacillota > Clostridia > Lachnospirales > WQUN01 > WQVC01. Next base: position 4,884 of record WQRQ01000071.1, on the reverse strand, counting down.
TTTTACCGAGGGAGACATGGGATACTTTACGGACACGGGCAACAACGACGTGCGCACCGAGGGAATGTCCTACGCAATGATGATGTTTGTGCAAATGGGAATGAAGGAAGAATTCGACCGCGTATGGCGGTGGACAATGAAATATATGTATCATCACGAAGGCGCAAACAAGGGCTATTTTGCGTGGTCGTGCAAGCTAAACGGCGAACGAAACTCCCAAGGCCCCGCGCCCGACGGCGAGGAGTATTTCGCGCTGGCGTTATTTTTTGCGTCGCACAGATGGGGTGACGGCGAGGGTATCTTCAACTACAGCGAATGTGCGCGCAAGCTTTTGCACGACTGTATTCACAACCCGCAGCCCATGTGGAATCCCGACAACAAGCTAATCAAGTTTGTCCCAAACATGGAAATCACCGACCCATCGTACCATCTTCCGCATTTTTACGAACTTTTTGCGCAATGGGCAAACGAGGCCGACCGACCGTTTTGGGCGGAGGCGGTAAAGGCAAGCCGTGCATTTATGCGCACGACGCTGCACCCCGAAACAGGGCTTGCGCCGGAGTACGCAAACTACGACGGAACCCCCCATGTGGGAATCCGCCATCATCACCTATTCTACAGCGATTCATACCGCGTGGCGGCAAATCTGGGGCTTTCCTACGAGTGGAGCAAGGCGGATGAATGGGAATGCGAAGCCGCCGACCGCATACAAAAATTTTTCTTCGAAACAAAAAAAGACAGCGACGACATAAACTACGCGCTGGAAATAGGCGGCACACCCACCGACCTAAAAATCCTCCACCCCGTAGGCCTGCTGGCAACAAACGCCGCCGCGTCACTGGCCGCCAAAGGCGAATATAAAATGTACGCCGTAAAAAAATTTTGGGAGACACCGCTTGCCGTGGGCGACCGCAGATACTACGATAACTGCCTGTATTTGTTCGCCTTCCTCGCACTCAGCGGAAATTACAAAATATATGGATAAAAACATACTGCATCATGCCGACTTCCCGCGTTCCAATAAATACGACCCCATGTGGATTATTGAAAATGAAATGGGGCCTAATCCGCTGTGGCTTACAGAATTTTTAACGGAGCCGTTTGACCTAAAGCCCGGTATGCGGGTGTTAGACCTCGGGAGCGGCAAGGGAATAACCAGCGTGTTTCTTGCGCGGGAGTTTGGCGTACAGGTATACGCCGCCGATTTTGACGAATGGAAGGGATGGACTTCCCCTGAAATAAGATGGAATAACGCCAAGGAAAACGGTGTCGAGCATTTAGTGATACCGATAAAAGCCGACGCCCGAAAACTGCCATTTGCGGAAGGCTTTTTTGACGCGATTGTTTGCGTGGATTCCTACTTTTACTATGGCAAAAACGACGGCGATTTTGAAAACATCATCCGATTTTTGCGCCCCGGCGGTAAAATCGGCATGGTAATCCCCGGCTTTATGAAGGACGTATCAAGCGGCGTCCCCGACTACATCAAGGAGTTTTTGGGTGACGAGCTGTGGACATGGGAAACCTTGCCATGGTGGAAAAATCTCTGGGAAAAAACCAACCTTGCCACGATTGACATTGCCGACACGCTAAAAGACGGATGCGCCCTATGGCAACGCTGGGACGAAACCCTGGATTCTGTAGGCAAACACAGTGCCCCCGATGAAATCGAAGATTTCAAGAGGGACAAAGGGGAGTATATGGGGTTTTTACGATTGGTGGCGACTAAAGGCTAAAAACAAAGTGACGCCCTGTGTTTTCGCAGACGTGGGGTTTTCGGTCGTGGAGATGGGCGTATTCGGGCAGGCGGGAGAGGGCGTTTCGCATTGCGTACAGGGATACGTCCTCGTTGCCTGTTTTTATCAGGTGTTTTTTTGCTAGTTGAGCCAGTATTTCTTCTTTTTGCATAAGAATTTGCGGCTCTGCGATTTCCAAGGGCATGTCGGAGAGGATTAGCCAATAGTATTTTTGAACACCGTTATGTCGGCGTCTGTCGGTGTAATGTTTGTTGTACATATCTATTTGCTTAGCGACCCAATCGCGGTCGTCGGGCGCGGCAAATGACAAAAATCGCAACACCATCATCCCTGCCTCGAAACACTCCGCATAGTGGCAACTTTGATAACCAAAGCATGTATGCTTCAGGCGATTTTTTGTTTCCTTAATCATATGAGTAACTTCGCCGCTAGGTTGGAACAGGTGCAGCAGTCGAAGGATTTCAAACTCGTAGGCGTTGTCCGCTACGATGTTTGTTTTTGGCGACATTGGGATGATGGTTTGCAGCTTCTTCCCGGTGTTGTACGGTGGAATGTAGAATTTGGGGTAGGCGTATGGGTCGAATGTTCTTATTTTGCCGTCGGTTGCTCTGTTTTCTCGTAACTTGCGAGCTATTTTTGCTTTTTGTGCGTCGTTTAGATTTCCGCCTCGGATTAGGTGGTGGTTTGTTTTTATCATTAATTCGTATGCCGTCATATCGTAACCCACAGCGCAGGCCTAACGCCGCCGTCTATCCTGCAAATATCGTCGCCGCAAAGAAAAAGCTCGCCGCAGTAACCGATACTCCCCGCAGCTTTTTCTGCGTGGCCGGGCGAACGCAGCCACCACCAGTCATCTTCGCCCTTTGTGTTTTGTGCCTTTCTTTCGTCGTTGAATTGGTCGTAAATGCAATCGCCGTAGGGTAGGTGGCGGCCGTCGTTTGGGGTTATTCCGTCTTCGCCCCAGTACCATCCCTTTTTGTTTTGCATATCGCCGCTGTCACCAAAATGCCTGATAACCTCGTCGTAACTGAGCAGAAATATTTTGTCGAATGTCGAGTTTCCGTATTTTGTGCCGTACCATGGATTGTTACGGTCGGTTAGTTTTGTTTTTATTATTCGGGATTTATCTGTATGGTTAAATGTGTCGTAAAATTCACCGTTCAGATATTTTCGTAAACTGCAATTTTCCCATGTTGTGCTTTCGCGGTCGTCGTAGGGGGCTTTGCCTATTGTGGTTTCGGATATAATAAACGCGCTGTCTACGTTTACGTGCAATACCTTCCATTGGTGATTTCCCAAATTTATTATGTCGCCCTCTTTTACGGTGTTTGGCATTAATATCGAATCAATCGACGTGTTTAAAAATTTCGCCAACAACGGAAGCAACGCCGTCTCCGGCAAGGTGTGACCGTTTTCCCACTTGCTGATGGCTTGCGCACTGATTTTTAGTTTTTCTGCAAGTTCTTCTTGCGTAAAGCCGTTGCGCTTGCGGAGCAATAATATTTGATTGCCCACACCTATGTTATCTATCATAAAAAAACCTCCCGTTTCGGATTATGCAATTAATCTTAACAGATTTTTTGCCTTTATCCATATATGGAAGGTTGAGATTTTTTGTTGAAACTTAACTTAGGGTTAACTAATCCTCGTAGTGTCCTTTGCAAGAAATAATCACAAGAAATCCTTATGCGCTTCGGCAAAGGCTTGCATCTCGGGGGCAGTCATATTCTCCATAGCAAATAATTCATCCACTGTGAATGTGTATGTTTTTCCCTCAGCAAGCTGGCGACGTGATTCCTCAATTGTTGACAGGTATGCGGCATTTTTGGCGGCTTTGGATAGTGAATTGTAGTGTTCCAAGCTTAGAATCACATTGTACAAATATTTGTACAATTATGTCAATCTGTTTTAAACCTTGACAATTAAGAGATAATGTATATACTTGTATTAACATCGAGGAGGTGTTGCATATGCTATCGCTTGTATCAAAATGGGGAAACTCACAGGGTGTGAGGATATCAAAAAAAGTATTGCAGAGCGCGCAAATCAGCATAAATGACGAGGTAGAAATCAAGGCAAAGGACGGTATGCTTTTAATAATACCTACAACCAAAAAGTCCCTCGCGTGGTATTTAGAAAGCTATGACGACGACACAGACAGATATGACTGGGGCAACACAGATGAGCCGAAGGGTCGTGAGCTACTATGAAACAGGGGGACATTATCTCGTTAGATTTTGACCCAACAAAGGGCAGGGAACAGGCGGGCTATCGTCCCGCAGTAGTTATCAGCCAATCGGCGTACAACAAAAAGCGCGACCTTGTGCTTGTTTGCCCGATAACAGGAAGCACAAAGCCTTTGCGCTTTCGCATTATGCTGGACGACAGAACAGAAACACAAGGCGACATCATATGCGAACAAGTACGAGTGATAGACCTGCTCGCCAGGAAATGCAAAGTCATAGAGCAACTCCCGAAAGACTTACTTAAACAAGTTTTAGAAGCAGTATCGGTAATTATCGCATTTGAAGAATAATCCGCAGGAAAAAAGGCAAGCCGACACTTTAGTGGGCTTGCCTTCTTACGTTGCCGTTAATCTTTTATTCCCGTATAAATTCTATCCAGTGTTCCCAACCCGGAATACCTGCCATGTCTACCCGTATAGTATTCCTGTTTACGACGTCAACCCGCCAGCGCGTATTTATATCGTCTAATGAGAAGGATAGAGTGCCGTTATTGTAAGTGTAATTTACGGTCATGGATTGCCCAAAACCAAGGTCAAGGGCCATTCTGTTACCACTAAACTCCAACCAGTCAAACCTGTTGCATTTAGTCAAGGACTTTTTCACATTTGAAATAAAAAAGACACAAAAAAGCCCGTCAAAAGGGTTTAATCTCTTGTCGGGCTGGCAATATTTTAAGTTTGGGGGTTTAATTTTTACGGCGTTTTCCCTGCTCGTAGTTCCTCATTCTCACGGCGTAATTTTTCTATTTCGGCTTCTGCTTTTTCCGCTCTGCGTGTAGCTTGCTCTGCTATCTGCAAATTTTTAGCCAGTTCTGCATTATGGAAAAATATTTCATCTTTCCTACGTTGGTAGGCTTGCCGTATGATTTTATCCTCACTCTG
>WQRQ01000070.1 GCA_009786685.1 Defluviitaleaceae bacterium | reverse complement strand
GGCGTAGCCCCTACCAAAACAGAAGGGAGAAAAAAAATGAAAAAAAATTGGAAGCTAATGCTTTCGGCACTTTTGTTGGTGTCTATACTTGCTTTATCTGCATGTGGAGGCAACAACAACGAAGTAGGCGGAGGAGACCAGCCCCCCGCAGCAAATGGCGGCGGTGGAGACGGCGGCCAACAAGTGGCGGATACACCCCCCGAGCGCGACCTCGGAGGTTTGCAAATTAATATTGCACAGTGGTGGACGGATGAATGCTCCGATACAATAGAGCCTGATTCGTTTGCGGAACGCGCACGTTGGGATGACAGACGTGCATTGGAAGAAAGATACAACTTTAGAATGCGCTATGTGCGCTATGGTAGCTGGCACGATGTGCGTGACGATGTACAACAAATGCTTTTGGCACAAAACAGAGATTATCAATTTTGGGTTGTAGAGCCTACATGGTTTGCTACCCACCACAGACAAGGGCTTTTTGCTCCGATACCCGAGCATTTCTTTGATGATGAATTTGGTATCGAATGGAATCACAGCTTGATAGACGCTACACGCCGCGACGGTAATCCGCATGGTTTTGCACATGGCGTAGCTATGGCGGGCGGCGTTTACTTTAACATGCGCCTTCTTGAGCAAGCAGGCCAACCCCGTGACCTTCCGTTTACATTACAACGTGACAACAACTGGACATGGGACACATTTACCGAGCTTGCGCGTCACCTTTCTATTGACGAGGACGGCGACGGAATCATCGACACATGGGCGATTACGACATTCCATACGGATATGTTGGCACATGCGCTTGCTTCCAATAACGCGGCTTATGTAATGGTAGACCCTGCTACCGGTCAATTTGTAAACACATCTAACACAGACGGCTTCCGCGAAGCTATCGAATGGATGGTATCACTGCGCGACGAAATGCTGGTTATGCACGAAGACGACGTAGGCGGCGAATGGAACGTTTTCATCCAAATGTTTAACGACGGCCAAGGCGCAATGCGTATCGCGGGCAACTATGTAGCCGGTAACATTATCGGTGAGTTGGCCGACGACTGGGGCTTTGTAGCATTCCCACGCGGGCCGCGCTCCGACCGTCACTATGCCTGGGTTAGTCAAAACATTAACATTATCCCGCATTTCTACAGCGCGGACGAGGTTGATAATTTCATGTGGGCCATGCAACGCTGGATTAGGCCTCTCGAAGACGACGACCCGGACGACTGGATTGACGAAAACATGACAAACCACCGCGACCCACGCTCTGTAGAAGAAACGATGATGTACTTTACACGTAATTCCGACCTGCAAATCATGCCGGCGCACTTGTTTATGCCCGGTCTTGGTCAAAGGCTTGGCGAAAACTTTGCATGGCGTCTATGGGTTGGTAACGNCCCCGCCGTTATCATCGAAGAAGCACAGCTTGTATGGGGTGCATTTATTGATGACCTTAACAATATGTAAAAAATAGTATGGGGGGAGGTTATCATCCCCCTTAGCTACATAACAAACTAAGGAGGAGTTTATATGGTTACATGGGATTTGAGTTTGCCGTCTTTGTGCAGGGCTTTTGAGAAGTATTTTAAGATTGGTAATATCTTAGCGCACAAGGATTGGGAAGAAGCAGACACGTTAGAAATGTTTAAGCACCATTACAACGCACTAACGCCCGAGAATTGTATGAAGCCTGAGTATATGTCTAAGGCTAAGGGCGAGTATTTTTTTGACAACATAGACAAGCATGTAGATTTTGCCGAAAAAAACGGTATGGATATGATAGGGCATACATTTGTATGGCACGCGCAATCTGCGCTTTGGCTTAATCGAAACGAGGACGAGACGCCCGTTACCCGTGCAGAAGCGCGGGCAAATATGGAGGCATTTATCAAGGAGTACGCGGGGCGTTACAGCGGAAAGATTCATTCTTGGGATGTAATTAATGAGGCATTTATAGATAGTGGCGGCGAAGAGCCGTTTAAGGGTAGCTGGCGCAGTTATATACGGCGCGAGACGGATAATCCCCGAGCGGTTGGGCATTGGTTTTTGGCATATGCCAACGGCGCGGACGTCGCAAAGGGCGAGTGTGGCTCGGACTATGTTTTCGACTCATTCTATTTTGCGCGTAAGTACGACCCTAAGGCGATTTTATATTACAATGACTATAATGAAGAATTTGACCATAAATGCACGATAATACCGCAGATGGTAAATGAAATAAACGAGCAATGGAAAAAGCACCCGGAATACGACGGACGTATGCTAATAGAAGGAATCGGAATGCAGAGCCATCATAACCACCAGCACACCGACATAGAAAGAATCCGCCGCGCACTGGAAGCATTCATCAAAACAGGCGCGAAAATCTCCATCACAGAAATGGACTTTACCTTCGGCTCATCGGCCGAGCCTGCAAATCCCCTTTCTCCCGAAAACGCGGCAAAACAAACGGAAATGTATGTGGAGCTGTTTAAGCTTTACATGGAGTATTCCAAGCATATCGAACGCGTTTCTTTCTGGGGGACTAACGACTTAAAAAGCTGGAGAAGCTGGGGCGCACCTACATTTTTTGATAATGACAGCCAAGCTAAGGATGTTTTCCATAAAGTAATCGCACTAACCAAATAAAAACTAAATTATCACACAATCTAAATGGCCTAAGGTCGACAGTTCGAGACAACCTGTCCTACAGCAATGAAATTGCTGTAAAATAAAACTCAATGGTGTCTCGTTTTTTTTAAGGAGGCACTTTTTTATGAGCAAAACAAAGACAATTTGTATTTCAGGTATGGTTATGGCTTTGTATATTGTTACCATGCTGCTTACGGCGGGATTTGCTTTTGGGGCTTATCAGGTGCGGATTGCTACGGCTTTGTATTCCTTGTCATATGTTTTTCCGTTTTTGGTGCTGCCGCTTGCACTGGCTAACACCATCAGCAATATGAACGGCCCTCTGGGTATGCTGGATGTTATTGGTGGATTTTTTATTGGAGTTATTACCGCAGGCGGCGTTTTTTTAGTAAAAAAATTAAGTCTTCCGCGGCTGCTTATTATATTTGTTATTATCGTCGCGCCTGCGCTTATCGTGCCTATTTGGCTTTCGTATGTAATTAATGTACCATACATATATTTGGTGGTAAGTATCGCAATAGGGCAGACATTGCCCGCTATTGCAGGATATTTTTTGACTTTTGCCGTAGAAAGGATTGTAAAATATGAATTTAAATCTTTTGGGCGGGGCAAATAATTACCCGTCGGATTACTCCCCTAAAATACTGGAGGTATTCGAAAACAAACACACAGACATCGACTACATGGTAAAATTTAATTGCCCCGAGTTCACAAGCATTTGCCCCGTGACAAGCCAGCCGGATTTTGCCGCAATTTACATCAACTACATCCCCGAAAAACTGATGGTGGAAAGCAAATCCCTAAAAATGTACCTGTTTGGCTTTAGAAATCACGGCGACTTCCACGAAAACTGCGTAAACACAATAATGAAAGACCTGCGCGACCTAATGAAGCCGCGTTTTATCGAGGTGCAAGGCAAATTTACCCCACGCGGCGGTATTAGCATAGACCCATACACATGCTGGGGCAAGCCCGGCACAAAATACGAAGAAATGGCAGCACATAGGCTAAAAAATCACGACATGTTTTTTGAGAATATTAATAACCGTTAGGAGAGCCGGCATATTCTTTCCCTTTGGCCAAAGAAGGATATAGTCTCGGAACGCTGGGGCAATATTCTTGCCGACACAGAATACTGCGCAATTGACATACACACTCCGCTATGGCTATGGAGCCGTGGCAAGTTTGAGGTTACGCTTGAATAATCAATCATTTCTTGAAAACAGTTGGCTGCTGTGTTTTAATATTATTCAGAAACTGTATCATTTGGGCTGTAGCTAAAACCCCGTTGCACGGTAGATGTTTTTGAATAAACCGCTCCGGCACGCATAAATACAGGATTGTTGTCAAGAGAACTGTCCCCCTGACAACAATCCTGTGTAGTACAGGGCCGGAAGAAAATTTATGAAATAGCTATGCTGTCACCCTTCTTCCGCGCCAGGTCTACGGAATCGCTTAATATTTGCAGTGCTTTTTGGTAGCTTGGCATTTTTTCGGGGATTTGGCTTATTCCTATGCGGAGGGATAGGGGGATTTCGTGGTTTGCGGATTTTACGGTGCGGCCGTTTTGTGCCGTTATTTTTTTTGCGAGGGATTCGGCTTTCGTGGCGGATTTGTAGGTTGTCACTACTGCAAATTCGTCACCGCCTGTGCGGAATAACAGCATGTTTTCGTCCAGCTCCTTCTCGATACGTGCAAAGGCTTCTGCCAGTACGGTGTCGCCTGCGGCGTAGCCGTATTTTTTGTTTACGTCCATAAAATGTATTACGTCGATTCCCAGTGCGTATGTGCCGCTTAGTTTTTTTAGCTCGTCGTATAACGCGCTTACGTCCAGTTGTTTTCTCATTTTCAAGTCACCTTCCATTTTAAATTTTGGGTAAAGCTCCGCAAATCGCCGCGTTTTGCGAAACTCACCCGGAGATATGCCCCACAAACGCCTAAATGCTCGCGAAAACGCCTCCGGAGAATTGTACTGATAATCCAGCGCGATATCCGTAATGCTCTTTTCGCCGGAAATTAAATCCTTAGAAGCACGGCACAGCCTGCGCTTTGTGATATACTCACTAACGGAGTAGCCAAACGCATAGGAAAATAACTTCTGCAATCCCGAGTACGATACAAAACAGGCTTGTGCCAGGTCTGCGGCATTCATCGGCTCGTTTAGGCGTTGCTCTACTATTTCGAGCGCGGCGGTTATGATGGTCATGTTTCGCAAGGTGGCCACCTCCAATTGCATTGTAGCCGACGTGGAGTATTTTTGCTTGATAATTTGGCTACAAAATGGCGGCGGTATATGATTTGGGAAAGGTAGTGAGGTTGATGTTAGAAAGCACATTTATGCGTAAGCTGGTGTATACAAACACCCTTGTATTAATATGCATTATATTTACGACAGCGACTTTTTTGGATTTGGTTTTGGCTCTTGCGATAACGGGTGATGTTTATGGTACCGATTACATCCATTTAGGCACGCGTTTTATTGTGTGTGTGTTTGTGTCTTTGAGCTTGTTGGTGTTCAGATTTTTCAAAAGGTTGCCATTTGCTGCGGTTATTGGTATTCATTTTTTTGCCGTTATTATCTTCGCGGTTTTATACGTGTGGATAAGCGGCTTTTTTATTGAGCTTCACCCGCAGGCAATGTTTTACATGGTGCGCTCCATATTGATAATATACCCGTTTATCGGAATCGGCTGTATCATAGCCGACCGCATGATGAAAGGAAGAAAAAAATGATAGAGCAAATATTAAACGCAGCAAAATCCGACGAAAGAATCCGCGCAGTAAGCATGGAAGGCTCTCGAGCCAACCCTGCCGTGCCATCGGATTACTACCAAGATTATGACATCAGTTATTATGTAACGGATGCCGCTCCGTTTTTTAACAATACCGAGTGGATAGTTGCAAATTTCGGGGAGCCGCTTGTTATGCAAATGCCCGAGACATTGCGCGGTGCGGAAAACGACGGGCGTTTTATCTATTTAATGATTTTCCCCGACGGAAACCGCTTGGATTTGAGCATTAAGCCTTGGGTTTACGAAGATACCGGAGAGCCGTCCGTTACTCTGTTGGACAAGGACGACGGGAATGGTTTTCGTCCGAAAATGCCCGGTTACGACGATTCGTTTTGGCATATAAAGCCACCGTCCGGGTTGTTTTATTATTCCTGCACAAATAATTTTTGGTGGTGCCTTAACAATGTAGCCAAGGGTATTGCGCGGGACGAGTTGCCCTATGTAATGGAAATGCTGTACCATGTACGCGGCAATATGCATGAGATGTTGGAGTGGTATATCGGCGTAAACCACGGGTTTAATATTTCTGCGGGCAAGGACGGCAAGTATTTTAAGAAATTTTTACCGCCGGAAATTTATTCTCGGTACACCGCGATATATTCGGGTAGCGACTACGCCGATATTTGGAAGGCGATTTTTACCATGTGCGATTTGTTTCGCACGGTAGCCTTGGCGGTTGCGGCACATTTTTCATTCGAATACAAGCAAGAAGACGAGGACGGCATTAGAAAATATATAGATATGGTGAGACAAGCATGAAAACCTTAAAATGCAACTACGAAATGTACAACCCCAACATCGTCGCAAGCGAAAACTGCCACGTAATCGACGAAAACGGTAAAAAATACGTAGACTTCGAAGCGGGCGTGTGGGCTGTCCCGCTTGGGCATAATAATAAGCGGATAAACGACTCGATAATGCGTCAGCTAAACACCATAAGCCACGTGGGCTACAGGTACACAACAAAAATCGTGGACGAGGCCGCCGCAAAGGTGCTGGAGTTATTGGGTTTCCCCGACGGAAAATGCGTATTCCTAAGCTCCGGGAGTGAGGCTGTGGAGTTTGGCGTTCAGGCGGCGAGGCGTGTTATGGACAAGCCGTATTTTCTTTGCCTAAGCAATTATTATTTATCCGCCTACGGGATATCGCAGTCTCGCAGTGCGGAGCAATGGATTTCGCTGGATATATCGGAATACAAAGGCAATCCCGAGGAATTTTTGGCAGATATCCCCTTCGAAAAAATAGGTGCGTTTGTATTCGAAGCGGGAAACGCCTCCGGCACGGCAAAGCTACCGCCTAAGGAATTAATCGCGGCTATAGAAGAAAAATTAAACAACGCAATCATAGTAACCGACGAAGTAACCACAGGCATAGGCAGAACAGGCCGTTGGTTTGGCTACGAGCATTACAACATGCGCCCCGACATCGTGGCATTGGGCAAGGGCATAGGAAACGGCTACCCCGTAAGCGTAATATGCCTGTCAAAAAACATAGCGGAAGCATTAGAAAAATCGGGATTCCGATATGCGCAGTCGCACCAAGACGACCCACTGGGCTGCGCCGTAGTAAGCGAAGTAATCTCCGCCATAAACGAAAACAACCTAATCCAAAGAGCCGCCGAAACAGGAAAAATCCTAAAACACAGCCTAAAATCACTAACAAAAAAGCACAACTGCATAAAAGAAATCCGAGGCCAAGGCTTAATGCTGGTGATGGAATTCCATAAAAAAGAAAAATTTAATCTGCAAAAAATCCATCGGGAGCTTTTCGACGCGGGCTATATCACAGGCCACCACGCCCTTGAAAATCTGCTAAGATTCTACCCGCCGCTCACTATCGAAGAATTTCAAATAAAAAATATGATAGACGCACTTGATATATGTTTATCAAAAATTGGAGCGTGAAAAAATGTCAACAATAAAAGACGTGGCAAAGCTCGCNGGCGTAAGCGTATCCGCAGTCTCAAAAGCCTTTAACAACTACGCGGAAATCTCCGACGACACCAAAGAAAAAATCTTTCGGGCGGCAAAGGAGTTGGACTACATCCCCAACAAATCCGCCGTAGAGCTTTCTCGCGGCCGCAAGCCATACCTTGGGCTAATCGTAAAAGACCTGGACACACATAACACCTTCGACGAGCATATGTTTCGCCTGCTAAGCGGAACACACGCCCGCGCCTGCGAAATCGGGCAGGAGCTGATTATATTCACCACGCCGCAAATCAAACAATTCAAGCAAACATATGTAGAGTTTTGCAAGCACCATTCGCTGATGGGCGCGATAATCCAAGGGATAGGAAGTGACGACCCGTATCTGGAAGCCCTTTTGGAAAGCACCATCCCCACTGTCCTGATAGACGTGGAGCGAGAAGGCGCGCACACTGCCTTCGTAACCACGGACAACGAAAAAGCCTCATCGGAAGTCGTAGACCTACTCGTATCAAAAGGCCACAGAAAAATCTGCCACATACTGGGTCATCCCGCCGACGAAGTAACAAAGCAGCGCGAAAACGGCTTTACCGCCGCCGCCCGTCGCCATATGCTAAACGAGGACGAGGTATATATCATCGCAGGCGATTTTGTGGAGGACATCGCCTACGCAAACACAAAAAAAGCCCTGCAAATTCACAGGGACATCACGGCAATCTATGCCGCAAGCGACCTAATGGCGCTGGGCGCGTTACGAGCCATCAAAGAAGAAGGCCTAACAGCAGGAAAAGACATAGCACTGGTAGGCTTCGACGGACTAAAGGCACTGGAATACACAACACCGTCGATAGCCACGGTTTTTCAAGATTTCCACGGCATGGGAAGGCTCGCCGTAGACACCCTGCAACAAATCGCCAAGGGCTTACCCTTCAGCGGAAAAAATTTCGTACCATACACGCTCATGCACCGAGGTAGTGTTTAGAAAGGGCGAAGCAGCGACAAATACCATCCCAAAATCCCATCACCAAACCACAAAGCCACAAGCGACCCAACACATAAAAACGGCCCAAAAGCGATATAGGCTCCACGCTTTACCTTTCCGCTTGCCATCAAATAAACCGCAAAAGCCGCCCCAATCGCAAACGCTGCAAAAAAAGCAACAAGCATAGCTCCCCACCCGATAAACAGCCCAACCATGGCCATCAGCTTAACATCGCCATAGCCAAACCCGTCCTTTTTAAGCAAAAGCAACGTAATCCTGTCAATCACAAGCAGCGGCAAAGCCCCCGCCAACATACCAAGCAAGGCGGTATACCAAGCAATGCCGCCCATCACAACCCAAGCAACCCCCGCAACCGCGCCCGTAATCACCAACCCGTCGGGGATTTCCTGCGTATCAAAATCAATAAAAGAAATCGTCAAAAGCACAAATGCAAAAATACATAAAGGCAGCAAAAGCCAAACAAACCCTGCAAAAAATTCCATGGCAGCAAAAAGCACGCCGCACAGTAATTCCACAAGCGGGTATCTCGCGCTTATTTTGCCCTTGCAATCGCGGCACTTCCCGCGCAAAAACAGCCAACTAAAAAGCGGGATTAATTCCAACGCGCTCAGCCGCTTTCCGCAAAAAGGACATGCCGAAGGCGGGTGCGCAATCGAGAGCTTTCGAGGCACGCGATAAATTACAACATTGGCAAACGAGCCAAAAATAATTCCAAGTAAAAAAACAAAAAATGTAAACATATAAACAGTATAGCGGATTACGCGGTGATATGCTATATTTAAAACACAGAAACCCGTATATGCTAAATCGCCGGAGGCGTGTTATGAATATTCAAATTTTCGGTAAGGCCAAATGCTTCGATACAAAAAAAGCGGAGCGGTATTTTAAAGAACGCCGCATAAAATTTCAGGCAATCGACGTGGCAAAATTCGGAATGAGCAAGGGCGAATACCAAAGCGTAAAATCCGCAATAGGCGGCGGCATGGAAGCCCTAATGGACGAAAAATCAAAAGAATACGAAGCGCAATACATCGCACACCTGGCCGACAAAAACGACGCCGAGCAACGCCTGCTGGAAAACCCGGGCATGTTTAAAACCCCGATAGTGCGCAACGGCAAAAAAGCAACCGTGGGCTATCACCCCGAAATCTGGAGCGAATGGAGCTAAAAAAATGGTATTTTTTATTAATATGACATTACTGGTGCTTTCGGTGGTGGCGGTGTTTGCGGTATTCATAGCCTCCGGCAAACACGCCAAAAAAAAGGAAGAAATGAAGCAGCGTTTTTTAGCCACAGAAGAAGCCGCAAACTCCGTGCGCAAAAAAGATATTGACCCCGCACTGTTTTACACGGCGGATTTGTCCGCTCTCCCGGCCATCCCGGAAGGCGACCCGCACCAGGTACAGCGTTGTGCAAAGCGCGTAATGATACGGTTTGAAAAGCCCCTGACAAATGTGGAGCTAAAAATGCAATACGGTCTCGCACAAATGGATTTTATAGCCGAGTACGAAGAAAACTTTAACGCATACCTAAAAGCCCTGACAAACTGGGCGACAGAAGCCCCCGACACCGACGCCCTAAAAATCCTGCAACTGGCCATATCACTGGGCAGCGAGTATCGCGACACGTACAAAACAGCGGCAGACATATACAGCAGGCAGGGCGACAAATACGGCTTGGACGCCTTGCTCGCCCACGCAGAAAAAAACCACTTCAGCGACCCGTCCATCCGCAAGCAAATACTGGAATATATCAACCGTAAAAAGGAAGAAAAGCCCGCATGAGCCAAGCAGACCTAACATTCATAAAAAACGCAAACCACATCTTAAATTTAGGCCATTTGGATGAAGGATTAAACGTGCGCCCGCGCTGGGAGGACGGTACACCCGCCTATACGCAGCGCGTATTCGGCATGGTGAGCGAGTACAACCTCGCAGAAGAATTCCCCGCGCTTACCCTTCGCCGCTTGGCATTCAAAAATTGCATAGACGAAATCCTATGGATATATCAGAAAAAATCAAACCGCGTAAGCGAACTAAAATCAAAAATATGGGACGCTTGGGCAGACGAAAGCGGCACAATAGGCAAAGCCTACGGCTACCAGTTGCAACAAAAGCATAAATACGCGGAGGGCGAATTCGACCAAGTAGACCGCGTTATTTTCGACTTAAAAAACAACCCAAACTCCCGCCGAATAATCACAAATATGTACAATCACAAGGACCTTCACGAGATGGGGCTATACCCCTGCGCGTACAGCCTAACATTTAACGTAATCGAAGGGCGGCTAAACGCGATTTTAAACCAGCGTTCGCAGGATTTCCTAACGGCAAACAACTGGAATGTATGCCAATACGCGATTCTGCTGCACATGTTTGCGGCAGAAGCGGGGCTACAGGTCGGCACTCTCCTGCACGTAATCGCGGATGCGCACATCTACGACAGGCACATCCCCATAATCCGCGAGCTTATCGAAAAAGACCCCCGCCCCGCCCCAAAGCTCCGCATAAACCCCAACGTACGCGATTTCTACGCCTTCACGCCCGACGATTTTACATTGGAAGAATACACACCGCATAAATTCGAGCATAAAATCGAGGTGGCCGTATGAATCTAAGCGTAGCCGTGTCACAAAACTGGGGCATAGGCTACAAAAACGACCTACTATTTCGCATAAGCGAGGACTTGAAAAGATTCCGAAAGCTCACCACAGGCAAAACCATCATTATGGGGCATAATACATTCAAATCGCTACCCGGCGGAAAGCCGCTCCCCAATCGCACAAATATCGTGCTGTCACGCGACACGACCCTAAAAATCCCCGATGTCATAGTCTGCAATTCCGTGGAAGAATTACAAAAACACCTCCACAACGATGTCTTTATAATCGGCGGCGAACAGGTGTACAGGCTTCTTCTGGACTACTGCAAAACGGCATACGTTACGCAGGTACAAGCCACTCCACCCGCCGACGCCTTTATGCCAAATCTTAACGAATTACCAAACTGGAAACTTATTGAGGAAGAATCACCAAAAACGGACGGTAGGTTGGTATACAAATACAGCACATACGTTAATCAAAAAAATTAATTGGGGTGAGAGTATATGAAAACGTATACGGTAAAAATGATATATGACAACGGCTGTTGGATTTCGAGTACCGGTGCGCCGCTTTGTTTGGTGTTGGAGGCAGATTCTTACGATAAGCTGGTAAAACGCGTTTGTTTAGCTGCACCGGAGATGTTGGAGCTTAATACAGGTTACACAGGTCCTTTTAAGCTTAACTTTGTGACAGAACACTCGGAAACATTGCCGGAAGCAGTATAATGGGCGACTATACAAGAAAGGTAAAAAAAATATTATCCAACAACGGTTGTTATTTTGTGCGAAGGGGTAAAGGCGACCACAACATATGGTTTTCGCCAATAACAGGAAAAAACTTTGCACTGGATGGAAAAATAACAAGCAGAATAAGTGCCAATGAAATGATGAAAGAAGCGGGAGTAAAAGAAAAAGTCTGATTATGTTTGTGCAAAACCAACAAAAATTCTTGACATTTTCTTAGAAAATGTCTAAAATTACATAAAGTGAGGTGTTTATTTTGGCAACCACCACACAACAACTAAGACTGGGCGAGGTTTTGCTCGAGGCAGGTTACATCACAGAAGAACAACTGCAAAACGCCCTTGCCCTGCAAAAAACCTATTCCACCAAAAAGCGACTTGGCGAAGTGATGATAGAAAACAATATCATCACGGAAAGCAGGTTAAATACCGCGCTTTCCAAACGCTTAAAAATAAAATATGTATCCATGAACGACGCCCCCATAGACCTGGAGGCGGTAAAGCTAATTCCAAAAGCAATCGCAAGCAAGCACCGCCTAATAGCAGTAGCGGCGGAGCAAAACGTGCTTCGCGTAAATATCAACGACCCGCTGGACTACTATGCAATCGAAGACATAAAGCTAATCACGCACATGCAAATAGAAGTACAGGTGTGCGACCGTGCAGAAATCATAAAAGCAATAAGCGAATGCTACTCCGAAATCGAAACCCAAAAAGCAGCCTCCGGCGCAAACGAGACCGCGTTACAAATGAACGCCCTGGGCTATGTAGATATCTCCGAGACGGCAGACGACACGCCTATTGTTACGCTACTTAATTCCACGTTGTACAAAGCGCACAGCTCAGGCGCGAGCGACGTGCATATCGAGCCTTTCGAAGAAAATACCGTATTTCGTATTCGTGTGGACGGTCTTATTGTCGATTATTTAAAGCTTTCGATATCGCTGCATAATTCCATAGTGGCGCGTATTAAAATTTTGGCAGGCATGGACGTCGCGGAAAAACGCGCCCCACAGGACGGGCATTTCCGCGCCAAGCTGGAAAACATTGATATCAACGTCCGTGTTTCCAGTATCCCTACGATTTACGGCGAAAAAATCGTAATGCGCTTTATGGGGCAAACAGGCGCGATGGACAACGGCAACACCTTCGGTATGACCCGGGACGACTACGAAAAAATGCTTAAAATTCTGCAAGTCCCCCACGGTGTCGTATACGTAACAGGCCCCACGGGCAGCGGAAAAACCACCACCCTATACATGATAATGGAAATGCTCGCGAAAAAACACGTAAACATAGCAACCATAGAAGACCCCGTTGAGCGAAACCTCGCAAGGGTAAACCAAACACAAATTAATCCGCTCGCAGGGCTTACGTTTGCCAGCGGTCTGCGTTCTATTTTGCGGCAAGACCCGGATATAATAATGATAGGCGAAACCCGCGACTCCGAGACCGCCGCCACAGGCGTCCGTGCCGCACTTACGGGGCATATGGTGCTTAGCAGCCTCCACACAAACGACTCCGTTTCTACCATAGTAAGGCTCATCGACATGGGCGTGGAAGATTATCTTCTGGCAAACTGCCTGGTCGGCGTAGTCGCACAGCGTTTGGTAAAAAAGGTATGTAAGTTCTGCCAAAAAGAATACGAGCCGGGAGAAAACGAGCTCCGCCTGCTCGGCAACCATCNCCCGGCGACCCTAGTACGCGGCACAGGCTGCCATAGCTGCAACAACACAGGCTACAAAGGACGCATAGCCATCCACGAAATCCTCGCAATAGACGCCACCATACGCAGTATGATTTCCACAAAAACGCCGACTGACAAAATATATTCTTACGTACGCGAGTATGGCAAAATGAAATTTCTGCAAGAGAGCTTACAGGATTTGGTTGCACAGCATACAACTACCATTGATGAACTGCTACGACTATCGTACTATGTGGAATAGGAGAGGACAAAGCCGATGACAATAAAAGAGTTAATCCTTACCGCCCGAAAACGAGGCGCAAGCGACATACACATCACCGCCCTTCGCAACCCCGTTTTCCGAATAGACGGCGTATTGCAAGAAACAGAATTTGACCTATGCGACGAAGAAAAAATAACGGCAATCACCTCCATGCTAAATGCCAATCAAAAATCCGCCTTGGAGCGCGGCGAAGACGTAGACCTATGCTACATGCTGGAATGCGGCCTGCGGCACAGGGTAAATATCTTCCGCCAACAGCGCGCCCTAACTGCCGTAATCCGCGTAATCAACGAAAACACCCCCACCTTTGACGAGCTAAATCTCCCCGAGGTATTGCGCAAGCTCGTGGAAGAGCCACGCGGGCTAATTCTTGTAACAGGGCCGACAGGCTCGGGCAAATCCACAACGCTTGCGGCAATGGTAGACCACATAAACCAAACAAAACCATGCCACATCCTAACAATAGAAGACCCCGTAGAATACGTATACACCCAGAAAAAAGCCCTAATCCACCAGCGAGACGTCGGCTCGGATGTAACTTCCTTTTCTGCCGCGCTACGCAGTGCCATGCGCGAAGACCCCGACGTAATCCTCGTAGGCGAAATGCGCGACTACGAAACAATTTCCGCCGCCATCACCGCCGCAGAAACAGGCCACCTCGTACTTTCC
>WQRQ01000069.1 GCA_009786685.1 Defluviitaleaceae bacterium | reverse complement strand
TATAGCGGATTAATTCGAAATCGGTCTCGCCTATCGCAAAAAACGCGGTGAGGCGTTCGCGATTTTTTGCTCTGCCGAGACAGTTTCTCATTTAATCCGCTGTAATGGTTGCGTTAATTATTTTATAAGTATCCTCTCAATGCGTTCTGTAGCAATGGATTTGACGGCAAAAGCGAACGTGCGTAATCGCCCTCGTCGTCATTTTCTGCCGAGGAGGTAAGTAGTCTTTCGTTACCTTTGTTTGTTTCTTCTTGCAGATTTAAAAGATTTTGTTCGAATGCGGCAAGTGCCTCTTTAAAGGCATCCATCTGGTCTACGGTATAGGGCTCTTGCGGCATAAACATTGCTATAAATTCCGCAATTCGCTCTTGGACTTCCTCATCCGAGAGTGACATTAGCCCGCGTAGGATTTTGTCTTGGTAGGCCTCTACGGCGGTGCGTAGGTTGCTTGCCATACAGTCGTAATCATCGTCGTCTTTGTCGTCGTTGTCATTAACTACAAAAACTACCTTTTCGCGCTCTTTCATTTCCGCTACTTTATTTGAAAAAATTGATGGCGCAAATCCTGAAATATTCATTCTGATTCCTCCAATACGCTTTCGTGGTTTTGTGGATTATCGTTTTCTACCCTTGCGGATATTGCAATCCTGTACATATCCGGAGCATGTGTCATCAAAAATTCTTTGTCCTGTGGCGGTACATTGTCTCCTGCGGCTATCCGTGTTGCGATTAGCAAAAGTTTTCGCATTCTCTCGGATTCTTCTGCAAGCACTTCTGTTTGTCGGCGCATTTGCTCCGTTTGTTCGCGTATCATCGTCGTGAAATGGCATAGGACGGTGGTTTGGTCTTCTATGCATTGCATTTGTTGTGTTTGTTGGCGGCTGATTAGCGTTAGGTTGCTAAACATTTCTATTAGCGGGTTTATATTTGTGATTTCTGCTTGTGGCGTGGGCTTTTGGCTTTGCCTGCTGCGTGGGCGGATTTGTGTTTCTATGTGGTGATGTATTCTGTTATGGGCGGACACGTTGTTTACCATTTGATTTCCTCCTAATTTATGGTAGATAGATGTTTTGGTTAAAACCGCTCTAAGCCTTATGGGTAAAGGGCTGGTGCGCTTTTATCAAAAACATCTATACCAAGTGAGGAGGTTAATGTGTTCGCACTTTGGTATAGCTGTACCCATGCTACGTTGAAGCCGTCTTGCAGACCGTATTGGCGGAATTTCTCCAAAAAAGTATCTGCGAATGCATTAACTTTAGCAAGAGCCTCTTCATGGGAAACTTCGTCGCGTTGGCCAATGCGACGTATATGCGCGGAAAGCACGTTGGTGTTAGCAATCATACGTCGAAATGCGGCTTCTGCGTATTGTTGGTCGGTGGCTTCCGCGCTTACTGCCGCAAATGCGTTGGCTATCGGGTATAGGACGGCGTGCAGTGCTTCTTTTGGGTTGTGCTGCGGCAGGGTTGGGGTGTTTTTAATTTCGGGAGGTTCGGTGGTTACGCCGTTTGGATTTTCCGGGTTACGGGATTGGATTACGATTAGTCGATTGTATAGCGGGGGGATATGTTGTAGCATTTTTGACAGGTATTCCAACTCGCGCATGGTGGATTCCGGTAGTCCTTGCGCGTCTTGGGAAAAGTCATCCATGCTTTGCCAATCTGCGGGCGCAATCCAAACGCCTTTTGGGGTTACTATGGCGTTCCATTTGCGAACCGTCACGCTGTCCGCGCCTACTCCTTTTAGCGCGGCGAAAATGTCGTCGGTGGTGAGTGCCGTGGTTTCTGCTTTTTTCACAGGTGGGCTATATACTCCGTTGGTTTGGTATGTCGCGTTTGATACGTTAAACATAAAACCCCTCCAAATTTTCATTTTTCAAAAAAGTTATCGTCCGACATTTACAAATCCACAACACCCCATTCCATGAACGTATTAAATTAATACGTTTACGGAAAATTTACGTTTTTTATTAAAATTTATTTGCACATAACCCGATATAAAAATTGTAGGAGAAACAACACAGCATGGATACGCTGAAAAGACACTAACGATGTCCGTACGAGGTGTAGCCCATGCTATCTGTTTTTATATGTGAAAAAAACCGCAAGTACCAAAAACTACTTTATAGCTGTATACATAACCATGCAGAGCGGTTCGACATGGAAATCGCACTATGTACATCCAGTCCCATAAAAATAATCCGACACATAGCGGACACAAAGGTAAACGGGCTGTATTTTTTGGAGCTTGGCGACGACGCGGGGCTGGAGGCGGCAAAGCTGGTACGCCGTCACGACCCGCGAGGTTTTATCGTGTTTATTGCCGCAAATGCGGAGTACATGCCGCTAACCTTTGAGCATAAGGTGGAGGCACTTTCTTATATAGAAAAAACGGACGAAAAAACCGTGCGCCTAAAAGTGGAAGAATGCATGGAATACGCTTACGACAAGCATGTATCTCGCCCGCATGACGGCTGCTATATCTTTAAGGGAATTAATGGGCAAAGGATTTCTTGCGGGTACGACGAAATTCTGTTTTTCGAAACAGAATCGCCAAGCACAAAGCGGATAATCTTGCACACAAAAAATCGGCAATATATATTTTACAATACCTTGGGCGAGATAGCCAAGGAACTACCGATAGGCCTGTTTTTTCATTGCCATAAATCGTACATTATAAATGTAGGAAATCTGGAAGAAGATACAATAATGGAACTACGCCAAGGCAAAAATACGCTAACCTTACCGGGTGAGAAAACGTGCTTGGTGTCAACAAGGAAAAGAAGCGGGCTTTTGCGGTTGTTGAGTTAATCCTTCATCCCCGGCGAGCTTACCAAGGCCGCGAGATACCCGAAGACCACCGCGACGGTAACGCCCCCCGCCATGGCGGTAAAGCCGCCTGTTATCACGCCGATTAATCCACGCTCGTCTACGGCGCGTTTTACGCCTCTTGCCAGCAGATTGCCAAAGCCGGGTAGCGGCACGGACGCGCCCGCGCCTGCAAAATCCACCAGACGCTCGTATATTCCCAGCCCGCCGAGGATACACCCAGCCACTACAAAAAACACGAGTATCCTCGCGGCAGTCAGCTTAGTCAAATCAATCAAAAGCTGCCCGATTACGCAAATCAGCCCCCCGATAACAAAAGCCCAAAATATATCCATTTACATTTTCCTCTCTATGGCAACGGCGTGGGCTATGCCCGGGATGGTTTCGCCTTGCTGGATTGTTACTACGCTGTGCAGTGCGCCTGTTGGTACGAGCAGCATTTTTTTTATTTCGCCGTCGCGGATTTTTTTCATAAAATAGCCTGCGAATACTGTGGCGGAGCAGCCGCAGCCGCTTCCGCCTGCGTGAGTGTCTTGGTTTTCGTTATCGAAAATCAAGGCTCCGCAGTCCACCAGCCGCTCCCCAAAGTCAAAGCCGCTGTCTTGCAAAAGCTGCTCTGCGAGTTTGCTCCCGTACAGTCCGAGGTCGCCTGTGGCGATTACGTCGTAGTAATCGTGCGGAAGGTACAGGTCGTTGAAATGATTTTTTATAACTTCGGCCGCGGCGGGAGCCATTGCCGCGCCCATGTTGTTCACGTCTTTTTGGCCGAGGTCAACGATTGCGCCTGTGGTTGCGGATGTCACAAAAGGCCCGTTCCCATTGGAAGAAAGCACCACTGCGCCGTCCCCCGTCACTGTCCAGGAGGCCGTAGGCGCACGCTGCGTGCCAAGCTCCAGCGGGAAGCGAAACGTCTTTTCCGCGCCGCAAAAATGGCTGGAAGCATTAGCCACGACATTATCTGCAAAGCCACCGTCAACAATCATCGCCCCAAGCCCCATTGCCATTCCGATAGCGGAGCAAGCCCCAAAAAGCCCAAAAAACGGCCTCCCAAAAGACCGCGCCCCGTACACCGAGCCGCTGTTTTGGTTAAGCAAATCACCTGCCAGGATATAGTTAATTTCCTCTGCGGAAAGCCCTGCCTTTTGCACGGCAAGCTCTATTGTTTGGCGCATGAGTTCGCTTTCTGCCTGTTCCCATGTGTCCTTGTTAAAAAGAATATCCGCCGAAATTTTGTCAAAATACGACGCAAGCGGGCCTTCGCCCTCCTTTGGGCCAACAATCGCCGCCGCGCCGATAATCGAAGGCGGATTAGAAAACCGCACACTCGCTGTGCCAAAATGCTTTGTCATTTTTGCCTACCTCACAAAATAATAAATTAGTCCAACGATAACGGACGTTAGCGTGCCATAAACAATAACCGGCCCCGCGATAAGAAACATCTTTGCCCCAATCCCAAGCACCAAGCCCTCTTTTTTATGCTCAATCGCGGGTGCGGCGATGGCATTTGCAAACCCCGTAATCGGCACAATCGACCCCGCTCCCGCAAATTTACCAAGCCTGTCATAAACCCGCAAAGCCGTAAGCAAAATCGCAGACACAATAAGAATCGCCGCGACCAACGTACCCGTATCCTCCCTCGAAAATCCCATGGCGTGCAGTTGATTATAAATCAACTGCGCGCCCGCACAAATAGCCCCGCCTACAAGAAAAGCCTTTGCGCAATTTATGATAACCGTGCTTTTCGGCGCACTTGCCTTTACCATTTCCTCGTACTGTTGTTCAGTGATTTTCATTTCAAGCCTCCTACATATTACTTGCGTCATAAAATCCCGTAACGAGAAAATACAACAACGAGCCGACTAATTTACCCAAAGCCATAGCAATCACAAAAAAGAAAAGCCCGCGAGAAACTCTCCCGCGCCGCGTTAAAATAGGAATAACATCCAGCGTCTCCGCAAGCGACATAGCAAGCGAGCCGAAAAAAATGCCGATGCAAAGGCTCAAGAAAGCCAAAATAACTCCACCAAGCGGCACTACAAGCTGCACAAACCCCGCAATAGTGCCAAAAATCCCACCCAGCGTAACGGCCGTTTCGTAAGCCCTGACATGCGCCTGTGTCTGCGTCTTTTGCGCAAAGCGCGGCACAACGCCCACCACGGTAATAAACGCAAAAACCGCGCCGGAAATCACCATCCCCGACCCAAAGCCCACTATCACCGACAAAATATTAGCTATCATTGCGATTTTCCATTAGGTCAATCATGGTTTTTGTCACGTCTTCTTCGTAGGTTTCTATTTCTACCTCGATGGGAGTGGGGTCATCGGTGATTTTTTTGCCGAAAAAGTGATTGTAAAAAAGAATAATACCCGCCGCAAGCCCAATAGAATAAGGGATTGTGATAATCGCAGGGTTGGTTTTTTCCACACCGTAAAACATAAGATAAAACCGCTCGAAAATCTTAGGAATCTGCCCGTCGGTATGAAAGCTCATAATAGCCGTAGAAGCCCCGATAAACAAAATTATCGAGATAATGGCAACACGAAGCCACAAAAACAGCGGCTTTTCCTGTTTTTCCCGATAAACGCAATGCACCCATGTATCCGATTCTCCGACATTGTTAACCGTAGCATTTGGATACGCAGAATTTATTTTTTTAATTATATCAGTGACACTAACAAGATAATTTGCCGTTTTTTCTTTTACGGAAAGGCTTTGCAGCTTAATTTTCTCGATTTTTTTTGCCTCGTCGCCCTTTGCGACTACATCGGCCACGTCCTTGATTAAAATGACATTTTTATTGCGCAAGTTTGCTTTTTTCTTGGGTTTTATATAGATGTTCATACAAGCTCCTCACGAATGTCCCGCCAAATTCTTCTTGCTCGTGATAGCTTGGTGTGTAAAAATACAAGCCCACAGCCACCGCAAGGACAATCAAAGCTAGTATCACCAAAATCTTAAATTTCATGTATCGTATCATAAAAAAACACCCCTTTTCAGGAGTATCTCCGAAAAAGGGGTGGGATAAACTTTAAAAAACGGCGACCGCCAAACATTAGTCGCGCTTATATTTCTTTTTAAACTTCTCTACGCGCCCGCCTGCTTCCAATAGCAGTTTTTGACTGCCCGTGTAAAAAGGATGGCATTTAGAACATACTTCGACGCGAATTTCTTCTTTAGTTGAGCCTGTTACAAACTCATTGCCGCAGTTGCATCGTACTTTTGCCTGAAAATATTTCGGATGGATAGCCGCTTTCATTTAATCACCATCCTTTCTTATTGGAATAGGGACGCTGTCCCTATGACCCTGCGGGGTCGCGCTGTGCGCGACAATTGTTGGTCACGGGGCGCATTGTACCATATTAAATGGTCTCCGTCAAAGTTAATAAAATCTTTTGGTAAAGTGTGGTGTAGTTTGTGTTCCAGTTTTGCTGCATTTGCTTGGCCTGCTCGCGGGTGACTACGGGGAAGCTCAGTTCCATCAGCATGGTGTCGCGCTTGTCGTCGTAGATTCCGCATTTTACAATATACTCGCCGTTTTCTGCCGGGAAATAGTGGGCTGTTTTTTCGTAGCCTTTTTTTATTTTGCCGCGATTTTCTTCTACGTATTGTGTGATTATGTTGCGTATATGGCGCGGAATTTGACTTTCCAGCAGCTCCAGATTTGTTAGGCCTTCGTCGGTGACTACGTAGCGGGTTATGTTTTCGTCAGATGTGTTTTCCTGTGTGGCCTCCAAGTAGCCGCGCTCTACCATGTCTGCGAGATTTTCTCCCAGGGTAAAGTGATTCATCAAATCATTTTGGATTACAAAATCCGTGACCTGTGAGCGTGTCATCGGCAGTTCCATCATATTGATAAGATATAAAAGTAACAGCTTATTTTCTACGTCCTTGTATTCTAAAGCCATATCGCCACCTAATTTAAGAAGGTATAGCCGCCGCGTATCATTATCCACGCTTCCGAGTGGAAATGTACTCCGCGTCCGTCGGTGCGAGGTATCATCATCAGGTGGTTATGTGAGATTTCTGTGCCGTTTGTTACGTCTACGCCTGCGGTTACGTCCAAAATGCCGTCTACGCCCGTCACCGCCGTACCGCGGCCACCGCGCAGAATAAACTCTGCACCCTGCTCAAATGTAATAATTTGCCCCGCCTGCGGGTTTACCACGATAAACGGAACAACCTCCGCCTCACGCGGCTCGTATCCCGGCCCGGGAACATTTTGCAATGCGCGGTTAAGCCTTTCGCCGTAAATGCTTTCGAAGTGATATAAAACTTCCGCGATAATGGCATCCACATCGCCCGTGCTTATGTTTGCGCCGAGACCCGTTGTAGATGTCGCAGGCTGCTGCACCGTCGCGCCAAGACCGATAGCCGCACGCAGCACCGCGATTTCATCGGAAAGCTGCGAAATCCTATCCTCCACAAAACGCCGCGTAACCAGCGGGTCGGCGGCGTCCCCCGGCTGCGCCGCCTGCGNGGGAAGATACAGGAAAATAAACGCTGTAGCAACGAGTGCGCAAAGCGCGAAAATACTAAATGCAATACCTTTTTTGTTTTTCATTTTTTAGGCTCCCCTTTTTGTAAGTATGTCTTCCATTTCATTTTTGGATTTTGCTTGGTTAATCCTACGGCGCATTTCTGCCGAGCCGTGCATTCCTTTTGTGTACCAGCACAGGTGCTTTCGCATTTCTATGAAGTTTTCCACAGAATGCAAATGGCGCAGTGCGGTGGCGATTATTTCGTCGTCATCGGGGGTTGGCGGCAGAATCCCCGTTTCCAAAAGTCCCAGCGTTCGCGAGAAAATCCACGGATTTCCCAACGCGCCGCGGGCAATCATTATGCCGTCGCAGCCGCTGGTTTTTAGCCTGTGCGCCGCGTCCTCCGGCGAAAAAATGTCGCCGTTGCCGATTACAGGGATGGTGACGGCGTTTTTTACCTCGGTGATTGCGCCCCAGTCCGCCAGGCCTGTATAATATTGGTCTCGGGTGCGCCCATGTACGGCTATCATCGACGCGCCGCTTTCTTGCGCCACTTTTGCCATTTCTACCGCGTTTGCCGTCGCTCCGGTAAAGCCCTTGCGGATTTTTACCGTCACAGGGCGCGATGAGGCTTTTACGGCGGCTTCGATTAGTCGCCCTGCGAGTGGTGGGTCTTTCATTAAAGCCGCGCCTTCGCCGTTGTTTACGATTTTTGGCATGGGGCAACCCATGTTAATGTCCACAAAATCGAACTCAAACGCCTCCAGCCGCTTTATCGCCTCCGCCAAAATAGGCGGCTCGTGGCTAAAAAACTGTACCGTCCACGGACGGATATCCTCATCGTTTACCAGCAGCTTAACCGTGTTTTTGCTCTGATACACGATACTCTTAGCCGATACCATCTCGGAAACCGTAAGCCCCGCACCGTGTTCCCACACAATCGCACGGAAAAATCGGTCGGTAACTCCCGCCATAGGGGCCATTATTAAATTGTTACGCAGTTGTTTAAACATATTAAACTAAATTTTAACATTTTTCGCAGATAATTGCAAGGCAGTCCGACCGCCAACAGTCGCCGTTGATGTTTTTGAAAAAACCGCTCCGACCCATGTATTTAAAGGGGCGGAAAGCTTCCGCCAAAAACATCAAATGGCCACTTTACTGCCCATATTGTCTTGATTTTAGCAGAGCGCTGGATTATTATGGAACGCAGGAACAGACCACCTTAGCACATCATTTTCCCAATGCCCAAAGAACTCTTTTTCATTTACGATACCCTCATATACCGGCTTTAAGAACATGCCAATCGTGCCAACCACTTTCGGGAACTCTAAGCCATCACCAACGGACGTGCGCCGCTTAAACGCAGCCCACTGTGTTGCCTTGTCCTTACTGTTTGCAAAGTCTTTGTCAAATACAATAGGCTTTTGGGGTGTATGCGTGCCACGCCGTGATATAGTTTGCAAAATAGCTTCGTACAAAACCCTGCCGTCAAAGTCAAAGCTAATGCAGAGGCTGTAAATGTCATAAAAATCCTTCATGCGACTGTTAAGCTCCGCAAGATACAGCATCGCCTCAAATTTTTCGGCAATAACGGATTCCTTAGAGTATGCTTTAATCATCGGCTTATCCATATCCAGCAATGTTGGGTATTCTAAGGTTTCCGGCTTAGGTATCACAACATCACCAAAACCGATGTCAAATTGCAGGGGTTTTCGTATATTGCCTAAGTGTCCGATAATTTTAACCCGCGCACCCTCGTAGTCTGCATCCTCCTTGATTCTCTCCGTAGTAATGCTATCGGGGTCGTAGGCTACGGCATCGTCAAACGATATGGCAGATACATCAACAAATATATCGCGCAGCATATCCAAGTCACCGGTGGTTTCCTTTGCTAATAGGTCTATATCCTTTGTAACTCGTGCCTTTTCGTTCATAATCAGATATAGCAATAATCCGCCTTTTAGCACGAATTGCTCACTATAACGAGATATAGACAGCCTAAACAAAAGACGCTCAACAAAGTACAGCATAAGGATAAAGTCAAAGGGTTTGCGCTCTTTATCCGCTATGTTTTTCAATCTTGCTCGGATGGAAGCGACGTTATTTTTGTTCATATCAATGCCTCCACATAGGGGTAGATTATTTTTTTCTTACCGATAAGCTTGGCATATTCCAAGAGTTTTTGGATATTACAGCTACTCCTTGCGATATAATTCTTCAGCACTTCTAAGGCGACATTTCGCTCGACTTCATTTTCGTATTTAAAGCAATCGCATACTGTTTTTTCGGCATTATACATCCTAACCGTCGCCCCATTAATCTCCGCTTCCGATATACCGGCTTCAAAATGGCTTTTTGCCATATGATATACCTTCACATAAAGGTTGGGGGGAATAACCGGGCAAGTCGCCCCTCTTGGAAGTGCAACACAAATTTCTGATGGGTTTACGGTTGCCAGTCCATAAAAATCCACAGCAGTATAAAGGCATAACACACCCATAGGTATCAGTCTGGCGGCAATCACTGTATCGCAAACTTCACTTTGCTTTTCAATATAGTACCCTTGTTTTATCCTTTTGAGTAAGCCATCCTCGTTGAGCCGTTTGATGTCACGACTTGAAAAGCCGTTTTTGGCAAGTGTTTCGGTTTTAACAATACCATTGTTGGCAACCAAAAGATTATTTAGCAGAATAATTTTGGCATCTGTCATAAAATGCACCTCACTTACGACACTGATGATTTAAGTGTAGTAAATTTAATGTAGCGTTATGATATACATTTGTCAATTAGATTAATTACTTTCTTTCCAAAGGAGGAAACAAAATGAGCAAATACGAAGATGCAATGGCCATAATGGCTGAGCGATTTGGCAAAGACAGCCTGATAGCTGTAGCAACAACGGACGGAAAACGCATGTACAATCGAATAGTTGACGCCTATTATCAAGACGGAGCGTTTTACATTACAACATACGCGCTTTCCAATAAGATGAAGCAAATCGAGGCAAACCCGGAGGTCGCGGTTTGCGCGGTAGACTGGTTTAGCGGCCACGGTAACGCAAAAAATATCGGCTGGGTACTAAACCCTAAAAATGCCGAGATTAGACAAAAACTGCGCAAGGCCTTTGTATGGTACGACAACGCAAATAATGAGCAAGACCAAAACTGCTGTATTATGGAGATTCGCCTTACGGACGGTATGCTGATAAAAGACCACCATGCCATAAGATATCAGATTGATTTCGCCAATAAAACAGCGTTGTTAAGCGAAAACTGGGGAGAATTTTCATAATCACTAACCAACCGCAAGCTTATGCTACTATTTAAACAGTAGCATTTTTTTTGCAATAAAAGTGTGCTATCATTTAAAAAAGGAG
Source organism: Defluviitaleaceae bacterium (assembly GCA_009786685.1). GTDB lineage: Bacteria > Bacillota > Clostridia > Lachnospirales > WQUN01 > WQVC01. Next base: position 3,781 of record WQRQ01000069.1, on the reverse strand, counting down.
TGTTTTTGGTGACAAAATATGGGGTTTTATCAAACGCGGGGTATAGCCTGTCGTGTTTGTGGCGGGCAGACAGGGTTTTGCTTTTGTGGTTGTTTATTGGGACGCTTACGCGGGTATTGCTTCCGTTTATCGGGATTGTTACGCCGCGTGTGGTAATTGATGAGATAACGGCGGCGGTGACGGCGGAGCGTTTTGTTTCTGTTATGCTTTTGCTGGGTGCGGTGCTTGTTGTTACACATTTTTTGCATGGGTATTCTGCGGCAAAGATAGACCCGCTTACCAAAAATGTGTATAACGCGGATTTTACGATTAGGCATTCCGAAAAGCTGCTTACCATGGATTATGCAAACAGGGAGCAGCCGGATTTTATAAAATTGAACAGCAAAACCCAGTTTAGCCAGCACAGCGACGAAGGCGCGACGCGGTTTATCCCAACCTTGTCGGAGTTTGTGGTTAATGTCGGTGGGCTGGTGCTTTTTGGTGGGGTAATCATTGCGGTACATCCGCTTATTATTTTGTTTCTGTGCGCGAGTGTTGCGGTTAACAGCTTTTTTCAGTGGCGGCATCGTAAATTTGACGAAGGCCGTCGGCAATACACAGGCGAGGTATGGCAAAAAATATGGCATACGCGCTGGGCGATGGGGCATAAGCCCTACGCGGCGGATATCCGTTTGTATTCTATGAAGAAATGGCTGATGGAGCGTTGGGGATTCCATTTGGCAGAATTACGTGTCTCAAACTCGAAATCTGCAAGAAAGGGCATGGCGGCGGGGATTGCTGATGGCTTTATGGTGCTGATACGTGACGGCGGCTCGTACGTATTTTTGACATATCTTTTACTCGCGGGCGATATCGGCCTTGGCGAGTTTGTAATGATGTTTGCGGCAATCGGCGGAATGGCCGCTTGGATTAACGGAATCATCACAAGCAGCACAAATCTTTCTCGCTCGTCGGTACATATGAGCGACAGGCGCGAGACATTGGAATATCCTGATGTTTTGCGCACAGACGGCGGAAAGCCGAGGGAAAATGCGGCGGAAATCAAGCTTGTGAACGTAAGCTACACTTACCCCGGTCGCATGGGCGAGCAGTCCCGCGAAAGCGGGACGACAAGCCCCAAAGCAGAAAAACCAACGCTAAAGAATATCAACCTCACGATAAAACCGGGCGAGCGTCTCGCAATCGTAGGCGTAAACGGCGCAGGAAAAACCACGCTGATAAAAACGATTTGCGGATTTTATACACCGCAAACGGGTGAGGTTTTTTACGACGGAAAAAAGATTGCCGAGTATGGCCGCGACGATTATTTTTCTGCGATATCGGCGGTTTTTCAGGATATCTACCTTTTGGCGGACACTATAGCGGTTAATGTTGCGCAGAGTTCTTCTCACGATATGGAAAAAGTAAAAAAATGCATGGCATTGGCTGGCTTGGACAAAGACCCAAACCAAAACCTCGTACGCGAAGTAAACGAAAACGCAACAGACCTATCCGGCGGCGAACGCCAAAAATTAGCCCTGGCTCGCGCCCTCTACAAAAACGCACCGTTGCTAATCCTTGATGAGCCAACCGCCGCCCTGGACCCCATAGCCGAAAGCGAAATGTACTCCCGCTACGCCGAGTTAACCAAAGGCAAAACCTCCATATACATCTCGCACCGTCTGGCAAGCACACGCTTCTGCGACAGGATAATATTGCTTGACGGCAATATTATTTCAGAAGAAGGCACTCACGACGAGCTGATTGCAAAAAACGGAAAATACGCAGAGATGTTTGCGACACAGGCTTCGTACTATAAGGAAGGCGGTGACGGCAATGAGTAAATTTAATTTCCGCAACGGTAGCGAAAAACTCACCGCATGGCAAGTCGTTACAGAATCCCTTCGCGGTGTAAAAATGCTCCTTCGTTTGAGTACGATAAAGGTGGTTACGGATTGTGTGCTTAACGCGATTAGGGCGGTTAGCCCGCTTGTTGTGCTGTTTTTGTCTTCGCTTATTATCAGCGAGCTTTCGGGCGGGCGGGATTTGTCACGGATTGGTTTGTATGTTTCGCTTGCCGTGGGCTTTGGCTTTCTTACGTCGGTGGCTAGCCATATTTTATGGTACATCCAGTCGTCGAAGGCCGACCCAAGCGAATTTTGGGAACGCCATTCCATGATGTGGGATTTGCACCACTCCGAAATGGACTTTCAATACACAGAAAACGCCGAAGTTGCCGCACTAAAGGCAGACGCATATGCCAAAAATAACGCGGGCGGTGTAGGGCTTATGCGGTTGCATGGGCATTTTACTTCATTTTTGGGGCAATTTATCGGCTTGGTTGGTGCAGCGGTTATTTTGTCAGGTATGTTTTTTGTTCCGCAAGGGGATTCGTTTGTTACGTCACACTTGGCGTTGATTTTGCTTATTGCCGCTTCTGTTGCGTTTTCCGCAGTGGTTAATACCGCTTTGATTAAACGCCAAAACCGACTTGTGCAGCTTCTTTTCGGCGATATCGCAAAATACAATACCCTTCGCGGCTACTACGAAAATAATTATATCCAAACACCCGGCGGCGGCATGGATGTCCGCATTTTTGGCTTGGCAAGGCCGATTTTGGAGGCAATCAAAAAAAGCCAGTCGTGGTTTATGGGCAAATGGAGCAAAGCCGAATGCCAAACAAACGGCATAACCGAGGCCGTTGGTGCGGTTTTTATGGCGTTTGCGTTTTTGTTAATCGGCCTTCGCGCACTGGAGGGTATGTACGACATCGGCGAAGTCACCCGCTTTGTGGGCGGCATTACTGCCTTCTATTGGGCAATGACGGGGCTTATAGCCAGCTTTGCACAGCTGCGAGAAAACGCCCCGTACTTAGGGCTACCCTTCGACTACATGGACTTACCCCGCGAAAAAAACACAGGCACGACAAAAACACCCGCTACCGACATAGAAATTAAATTCGAAAACGTATCCTTCAAATACCCCGGCACAGAAAATTTTGTCCTAAAAAACCTAAACATAATCTTTAAACAAGGCGAACGCCTAGCCGTAGTAGGCATGAACGGCAGCGGAAAAACCACAATGATAAAGCTACTATGCCGCCTATACGAGCCAACCGAGGGCAAAATCACCCTAAACGGAAAAAACATAAACGAATACAAAGACTACCTATCGGCGTTTGCTGTGGTAATCCAAGACTTTTGTCTAATGGGGCCGTCACTGGGCCAAAACCTGGCAGCCAACGTAAACTACGACCCAAAAGCCGCAACAGACGCGCTGGAAAAAACAGGCTTTGGCGAACGCTTGGCCACCCTCGAACACGGACTGGACACAATGCTATTCAAATACTACGACAAAAACGGCATAAACATAAGCGGCGGAGAAGCCCAAAAAATCGCACTGGCTCGCGCCATCTACAAAAACGCGCCCTTCGTAATACTGGACGAGCCCACCGCCGCCCTAGACCCCATAGCCGAGTTTGAAATCTACAGCAAATTCAACGACCTAATCGGTGAAAAGACCGCGATATTCATATCGCACCGCCTTTCGTCGTGTAAATTTTGCCACAGAATAGCCGTATTCCACCAAGGCGAAATAATCCAACACGGAACCCACGATACCCTACTAACCGACCCCAACGGCAAATACCACGAAATGTGGCACGCACAGGCGCAATACTACGAGTAAAGATAGGAGATTTTTATGGCTGCAAAACAGGTATAGCGGATTAATTCGAAATCGGTCTCGCCTATCGCAAAAAACGCGGTGAGGCGTTCGCGATTTTTTGCTCTGCCGAGACCGT
>WQRQ01000068.1 GCA_009786685.1 Defluviitaleaceae bacterium | reverse complement strand
ATACCCAAACATCACCTAACACACACAGGCTTTCGCCTGCCGCTACGCAAGGCATAGTTTAGCATTGTTGGCATTCACTGTAAACATGTTGGCTTTGGTTTAGTGTAGTTTGGCGCGGGAGTATGTTTATTTTTAATTCTACAGGTGTGTAGGTGATGGCAGTTTTCTGCCGTCCCTACGCACCTTTTTTGATGGGCAAGTGCCTTCGGGTGCTTGCCTACATATTAAATCCTAGGAGGAGAGAAAGAAAATGAACAAGACAAAAGAACGTGCAAAAGGCTTTATCGCAGGGGTATTGCTGATGATTTTATTATCGTCGTCCGTAGCGGTACTCGCAAACACGGCGGTACTGGACGTAGTTTTTAGCGTAAACCATGTGGTAGTAAACGGCAATCGTCTAAATTTATCAGAAGAAGAAAGACCATTCACATCTGGGGGGAGAACATTCCTACCCGCCCGTGCCATATCCGAAGCCCTAGGGCAACCCGTAGAATGGGATGGAAGCACAGGTACAATCTATATAGGGAGCAGAATAACAACATTATATGTACCACCACAACCCACGCCTGTACCACTATTGGAAGCTGCTTCACCTTTCGAACAAAATCCCCCTGGGCGGACTGGACTTCACGAAGCAACCGTTCATATGCTGGGTCAACCTTATCCAATGGCTATTAGAAGTGGGAGTAGCATGGGTGGCAATACCTACACACAATGGTCACAACACAATCTAAATAGTCAGTTTACTACTTTATCCGGCACAATAGGACGCATTGATGGAACTCCAGCCAACACAGCATCAATAAGTTTTATTGGAGATGGAAGGACTTTAGCCACATTTACAGTGGATGGCAACACAATGCCTACTGATATTTCTGTGGATGTGTCGGGCGTTTCAGTTTTGCGTATACAGATGGATGGCGTTGGTTTTTTTGGGATAGAAGCGCGTATCGCTATTGCTTTCGCCAATGCAACGCTTGAGTAATCAATAACCTGTAAATATAACAGGTGTAGTACAATTGCAGCATAGAAAGTGTAACCGCACAGAGGCGATAGGCGCGACGTCTAGATTTGCCTTCGCAGATACCATAATTAAATAAAAGGCGCAACAGTATCACAAAAAAATCAATCGGTAACTTAAAAAATTGAGGGAGATAAAGTTTATGAGAAAATTTTTTGCCACTGCATTGTTATTGGTGCTTACTATTTCCCTAACTGTGTGCGGAAACAATGGAGATTTGCCGCGCAATGTCAGCAGAGCTTTAGAAGGCACGTGGGAACTCTACGAAAGTAATATGTGGGGTGTGTCAGACACATTGGAGCTTAGGCGTGACGGCACAGGCACTATGAGCCTTGGAGCGATTAGAGAGGATTTCACATGGTCTGTTGATGGCGAAGAGTTAATTATTGTGCAAGGTGGAGGATTGCTCACAATTGCGTATACAATCACCGAGTTAAGTGACTCTATACTATCTTACGAAGCCGATATTCCGGGGCTTGGGTTTTTAAGTGTTACCTATATCCGATAGATGGCAAGTAAGAATACCGTAAAAATAGCACAACAAAAAAACCTGCTCAAAATCACACATGGATTAAGAGCAGGTTTTTTTGTGTTATAATCCATTAAAAAAGAGGATGTTAATTTTGAGCTATCCGGAGATTTTACAGTTGTGGATGACATCAAATGACGATTCTCCAATCATATAACCAATTCCCATTATAGAAGGGCAGTTGACCTTGCGTCAAAGAAAACGATACGCTATAGTAGTATTAGGAAATATCAAAAGAATAATGCACTCGCATGAAAGGAGCGTTACCTATGCAGGCTCAAGCGTATGAAGGATATTTCGAGCAAGGTAATTTTTTTACGGCAGGTCAAAAATTTCGCCTTCCTGAGAGGCGCAAAGTATATATAACTGTATTAGATGAGCCTGCGCTTGTCGAGCCAATAAATAAAGCGACACACAATCCTCGTATTTTGCTGGAATCAGACCCAAGCAAGTCCGCTTTGGGTTTATGGGCAGGCGAAACAACAGTACCGGACGATTTTAACGAACCGCTGGAAGATTTAAAGGAGTATATGTACTGATGGACTACCTTGTTGATACTCATGCCATGTTATGGATGATGTTTGAACCACAAAAATTATCGCAAAAAGCACAAGAGATACTAGCAGATAAGCGTTTACACAAGTATATTTGCGTTGCTTCTTTGTAGGAAATTGCAACTACCAAAGGGAATTTCCGAAACCTTCCTAAAGACCGTTGCACTTGGGGTCGGTCAAATTGGATTAGACCACAGGCATATCGAAACATATTCTACTCTTCCGTTGTTACATCGTGACCCATTCGATGGAATCATTGTAGCGACAGCAATAGTCGAAAATATGACAATCATAACCACCGACGAAAACATCCAAAAATATGATGTTCCTTGGATATGGTGAGTAATAGTCACTAAGATTTTTAGCCTCCGTTATTAAACTCTTGCGAGTATCCTATGTAAACGACATGATACGCTATCACAATCTTAGGCAAGGATGTAACATTTAAAAGCCGCATACGCGGCTTTCGTGTTATAATCCATAAAAAAAGAGGGTGTTAATTTTGAGCTATCCGGAGATTTTACAACTATGGGAGAGTAATGAAGGCGGCAACATATTTTCACATGCGCTTCGAAACTATTCACCCGTTTGCGGATGGAAATGGTCGGGTAGAGCGTACCATGATGAATTATTTTTTGATGATACACAACCACCCTCCGCTCATTGTCTATGACGAGGACAGGGAAGAGTATTACGCGGCGTTGGAGCATTACAACAACGATGAAGATATCGAGCTATTGTATAGCTTTTTCATGCGCCAACGTGTAACCGATTCTTCTTTTTCAAACATTGGAGCAATAATAATTTCAATAATTCCGCCTATTATGTTTTGAAAAGATGGGGTTAGCATGATTCCAAAAGAAAGTAAATTAACGGAAATATTAAACGGTTATTCCTTTGAATCAGATGAATTGGGAGAATCATCCGCCAAGGTATATCGTTGCGATAAAAATGGTAAAACCTTTTACTTAAAAATCGCATCAGCAGATGATGTGTTTAGGCGAGAACATGAAATATTGACTTGGCTTGATGGTAAACTACCTGTGCCTAAAATAAAATACCGGCATGAACAAGACGGACTTGCTTATCTTTTAATGACGGAAGCCCCCGGAAAATTGGCTCTTGACTATCCAAAAGATGAATTGCGTAAGCCTTATAAAAACACGATTAAAGCAATGGCAGAAGGTCTGATTATGCTCCAATCCATTGACATAAAAAATTGCCCATTTCATTATTCTTTGGATACGAAGTTAGCAAACATGCTTCACAATATAGAAAATAATTTAGTTGACATGGATGAGTGGTATGAGCGAACCGGCTTTGAAACACCAATGGATTTGTATAGTTGGCTGATTTTCAACAAGCCGTCAGAAGAAATTTGCTTTGCGCACGATGACTACACACCCGAAAATATTTTTACGGATGATAATAAGCTGGCTTGTATAATTGATGTTGGAGATTGTGGATTGGCTGATAAATGGAAAGATATTGCTTTATGTGTCCGTTCGATAAAAATACACCTTGGAGATATGAAGCAAGAAGATATAAATAAACACGTTGCGTTATTGTTCGATTATTTGGGAATTGAACCCGATTGGATAAAAATTAAATACTATACGCTTCTTGATGAATTGTGCTAAAGTCACGCACAATTTTCCCTTATATCAAGCCCGCTTATATAAATACCATTTAGAAACAGACACCGCATTTTCAAACCAAGTATTATTCATATTTTTAGCAACCTTTTTGAAAATCAATAAATCGCTACCCCCTGCGCCCGTAAAAATCATGCCAAAGAGTAATAAATTAAAGCTGCCTGTAAATAATGAAGCTATCGAAGGGATAATCCCAAGTATAATTGTTGGCATAAGTAGACCTATTGCAAATTGATTTGTCCGTAAAATTTCCTTGCACTCACAGTAGGCATAGCCCTTTTTAGGCACTACGCCGATTTTTACTGATTTGAATTTATTTTTACAAAATATCGCGTAAAAAACACCGTGTATTACTTCATGGGCGATAAATCCAATAATTAAAACGATAACAGTAACCCCGATACCTATTGCCCGTGTTTGAATGTCTGCGTCTGTATTAAAAACCGCTTCTAAGTTTTCATACCATAAAAAATAGTATGGTATGCCAAATATTAAGCCTGTAATCGTTAAAACAAAAAAACCGAATAGGTTTTCCCGCCCTAAAATAATTTCTTCTCTTACATATTTATCAGCCGAAAAATCGTTGCTATTCATAAAAATCGCTCCTTTACAAATTGGTACCGCTCGTTGCAAAATAAGTTTAATCAAAAAAACTTCCCCTGCGATAATATGTAATAATTATAAGGATTTTTGTAAAAAGACTTCACAAGTCCATCAATATTGTTGTTGGGTGGTAACAATGGTAAACTATAGCGAATTAATTCGAAATCCGTAACGACGAAACGCAGAAAATGCAGGGAGGGTAAGACTTGACTATGGTAGTAGTAGCCATATGTGATGATGAAATAGATTTGGGTGCGGAGTTAGAGCGCACTCTAATTGAGATATTCACAAAGCTAAACGTCAAGTATGAAATAGAGGTTTTCCTAACGGGGGAGGAATTATGCCGCCGCATGGAATCCGGGTCACGGTATGATTTGATTTTTCTTGATATCGAATTTGCTAAAAGCGAAATCAATGGCGTAGAGGTCGGGCGGCTTATCCGCGAAGCCCAACAAAATCATATCGTTTCAATCGTCTATATTTCATGGGAAAAGAAATATTCCATGCAGTTATTTGAAATACGCCCTTTAAATTTCCTCATAAAACCTTTAGCGTATGACAAAATTAAGCAAACCGTAAAAACGTACTTAAAGATATTTGGGCTTTTTTCTGGTGAGTTTATATATAAAAAAGGTCACGATACTTTTAAGGTGCAAATAAAAGATATTGTCTACCTTGAAAACCAAGAAAGGAAAATTATTATCTTTTTTTCAGACGGCAGGAAAGAAGATTTTTATGGGTCACTTAAAGAGGTTTACAATGAGCAGTTAAAAAAGTTTGATTTTCTTTTTATCCATGCTTCCTATGTCGTTAATTACGATTATGTAACCGCCGTTAAATATAACCGCTTACATTTAACAAACAGCTTAACGCCTTTACCCATAAGCCCTAACAAGCGGAATGAAGTAAGGGAGCATTACTTATCGATTATAAAACGGCGGAGGGTGTGATATTGTGAATTTATCTATACTATCGTTGTTTACAAGCATTTTAACAATCTTTGCATACAAAAATATGATTGAGATATTTTTTGAAAAGAGACGCACCAATGATAAAGTGATAATTTTTTCATATATACTATTTTGGGCTATAACGAGGATTGAATACTTCTTTTTCACTTCAAGCTTTACAAATACGTTAGTTCCCGTGATTGGGTTGTTTTTGGTAACATTAAATTACAAATCACTTTTGATAAAGAAAATAGCGGCGGTATGCTGTATACACTTAGTCCGTATCACAATCTTGGTGGTTATAGTTCATTTTATGTATATCTTCCCTAACTTTTTTACTAATGAGGGTGAAGTAGGCATAATCTCTCATTTTGTTATTTTTATTGTGTCCTTATTGCTTAGATATTTCAAAAATATAAAAAATGATTCTATTGACTTACCGATTGTATGGATTCCCGCTTTGATATTCCCTATTTCTTTAATATTTGGATTGGGCTTTATATCATTTAATGTACCACACTATGATATGTTTATAGAAGTGGCTTTGTTTGTTGGGGTGAGCTTTACAACATTTTATTTGTATGACAGGCTTTCGGCGGCATATCAAAACAAGCTAAAATCGGCATTACACGCGCAAGAAAAAGAATATTATTTTTCTCAATGCCAAGTTATGCAAGAATCCGTAGAACAAGTAAAGTCAATTAGACATGACATTAAAATCCATTTGGCTACAATAAAAGGGTATTCTTCAAAAATAAATGCAGGTGAAATTACGGAATATATAAATAATTTGCTTGGGGATATAAGCGAAAGCGAAGTTTACAGCGATACAGGCAATATAGCTTTTGACAGCATAATTAACTTCAAGCTGAAAAACGCCAAAGATGAAAACATCAAACCGGATATACGCCTGTTAATCCCCCCTGCGTTAAATATCGAGGTAGCCGACATTGTAACCATAATAGGTAACTTATTAGACAATGCCCTTGACGCGGTTTCTAAGGTTGAGGACAGGAGGATAAAGCTGGATATTGAATACAGCAGGGAAAGCCTGTTTATCCAAGTGGAAAATACTTTTGACGGCGTGGTTAAATATGACAACAACACAGCCGACAAGCGCGTATCCACCCGAAAAAGCGGCGGCGAACACGGTCACGGCTTAAAAAATATCCGCAAGTCCGTGGAAAAATATAACGGACATATAGACATTACCCATGACGAAAATATTTTTACGGCAACGGTGCTTTTATATGTGAACGAATAACTTGGAATGAGAGCGCGGGAATTTGGAACTTTTTTCATATAATTGCGTTTATACCGGTATGGAGGTGAGCGCGTATGCGCATTTTTAGATTTTTTTGCGTTACTTTTTTGGTTGTGGTTTTTTCGTCTACGGTGGCTTTTGGGCAGTCATTGAGCCGTCGGCATAGTATTGAGATTGAGGTGGAGTGCCTGGAAGCTGCTATGGCGGTTATTGCCGGTTTAAATGGGTATAATTTGGACTCACAGGCTTTTTTTAATGAGTGGCATACGTGGGCTAACTTTACGCGGCGGGTGGACGATTGGGCTTTTAGGCATGTGCAGGAGGTTTTGCGCTCGCTTGGTGAGGTGCATAGTGAGTGGGAAAATGCTGTGGAGCTTGGGGCGGAGATTTCTGACCTAAACACGCGGTTTGTGGTGTTGTCGCAGGAGATGGAACGGTTGTCGCTTATGATGGCGGCCAGTGATTCGCTGGATGTGCTGATTGCCATTAATGATAGGCTTACGCGTGTTAGCCGTGATAGGGATGGTATTATCGGGCGGCGTAATTTGCTGCTTTCGCAGGCGGCAAGCCCTGTGATTGATATTCATTTATGGCAAACGGCTGAGGACGCGCCGCCGCCTGTGCCTGCTTCCTTTGGCGAGCGGGTGTCGAGGAGTTTTTTGAATTCTTGGGGCGGGACTGTGCGATTTGGTGGTAATTTGCTTGTGTTTTTTGCCCGATATGGGTTGTCTATGGTTATATGGGCGGCAGTTGGTGGTGTTATCGCGCTGGTTGCTTTGAAGAAATTTGGTAAGAGAAAACAGGAGGTCGTGCAAAATGAAAACGCTGAATAGATTTTTATGTAGTGTGGTTTTATTGCTTGTGACGGGGATTGTGCTTGCTGCGTGCGGCGGCAATGATAGCGCACCGCAAGCGGCAAGCTGGGGCGGCGGTGTCGCCGATGAAGCATCTGTGTGGAATGTAGCCGACATGCGCGAGCTTGATACATTCTCTGTCACACAACGGAGATACGGGGGTGATGATTTTGCATTTTTGGCGGGCGACACTACCGTCACATCTGCGCCGTCGCCGGCCGCCACACCTGTACCTGCCACGGAGCCTGCTGCGCCTTCCGCTCCCGCTTCTGTCGAGCGTGTCCGTCACATAATTCAAACTGCTATGCTGGAAATGGAAACGGAGTATTTCGACGATGTGATAGCCGACCTTCGTGATATCGCGCCTTCGTTTGACGGCTTTATAGAATCCGAGATGTTATCCACGCATTGGCGGCGCACATTTACGATTGTATTAAGGATACCTGCGCCACATTTTGAGACCGCCTTGGCACAGGTGGAGGCATTGGCCGACATCCGCCACATGTCGCAAAACGCGCAGGATGTAACCGACCGTTTCTACGACCTCACGGGCAATCTGGACACCCGCCTGATAGAAGAAGAACGTATTCTCGCCCTAATAGAAGAAGCCGAAACCATCCAAGACCTGCTGGCTTTGGAAGCCCGCCTTAGCAACACCCGCTTGGCCATAGAAACATACCGTTCGCAATTGGAAACCATGGCCGACCAAATTGCATTTTCTACTATAACGGTAACACTGTTTGACGCGCACGAGGAAGAAATCATCGCCGCCACAGTAACCCTCGGAGAAAGAATCGGCGGTGCATTCGGTGACTCCGTAGACGGCGTGGTGAGCGGCGGACAGAATATTATCGTATTCTTTGCGGGTGCGGTGATTCCGCTGGGGCTGCTTGGGGTATTTGGGTTTGCGTGTTATCTCGTTGTTAAAACAATTGTAACAAAACGTCGGTTTCGGCAAGAATAGATGTTTTGGTCAAAACCTGACGAAGCCGCATAATCACTGAAAAGTCGCTTGGAGAAGTGTCCCCTTGACACCTTAGGTCTAAGCGTGATAGACTTGAACCGGGAAGGCGTGGTTATCTTGAAAAAACTATTTATCCTTATTGCAATAGTCATACTATCACTCTCCGCCTGCGGCCGAAACCGCAATAACGACGTCGAAGAAAACGGCAGGGACGGCAGTTTAAACCTTACGCAAGGTACGTATTCTCTTACGGTTTCTGTGCCGATTATGAGTGAGGCGCGTTTTAGGCGGGCGGGGGAGGCTCTTAGGTTGGCACTTGCCGATGAGGGGATTTATTTGGATTTCCACATTGATTATTTTATGGAGCAAGATTGGGAAGAGCATGGCGAGCATTTGTTAGGTCGTTTTGCGGCGGGGGTTGGGCCGGATATTTTTACCGGTGGGTTTTCTCCGCTTCCTATTTACCGTTTTATCGAAAACGGATTTTTGGCGGATATATATGAGCTAATGGGAGACCGCCGCGACGAATATTTTACAAATGTACTGCAACCGCTGGAAATCGGCGGGCGTTTATACACGCTACCCATACAGTTTGGCTTTGACCACATCGGAATCAACCCAAACGCCCCGAGTAAAATCATTGAGCGATTTGCCGCGTTGGAATACGCTACCCCGTCTACGTTGATGGAGTTGTATTTTGACGCCGGCGGGTCGCTTGCTTTTTTTCATGGATTATGGGTGTCCGACGTTTTTATTCCCGAGCTAAACACATGGCTGGACTTTGCAGAAAAAACTGTAAACATCCCCGACAACGCGGCGGCTTTCTTAGAAAATCTGCAACTGGCATTCCGGGGTAACGATAGATTTGGCACGCAACAGACCTTCCCTGTGACGGATGAGTTTTTGGCGCAGTTGCAGGAGCGTTATTTGTTTTACAGGCCTATGGCCTTTGGTGATAATACGCGCCCGCGTGAGTTTCTGCATTACATCCCTCTCTCCGACGAGGACGGGCGACTGGTACAACGCGGATTTTCCGGCACGCATTTGAATGTTAACAGCACCGCAAACCCCGCACTTGCTTGGGCGTTTATCGAGCTGGTTATCAACGACGCGGCTACGGACGAGTTTCGTCATACATTGGACATTCCCATTGCGCGGCGGTATACGGACGAAACATTTGACGCACCCACAAATTACCGCACTAATTTTGTGACGCTACCCGCGCCCACCGACGCATTTTTCGAATTTATATATGGCGATTTGAGTATCGAGGACACCATAGCACAACTACGTACCGACATAATCACGTGGATGAACGAACCCCGCCCAATAACGCCATACGCCCCCTCCCCCGAAGAAACCAACCCATGGCTGGAAGCCAACCTACCCACGCGCACGCTAACCATCCAAACAAGCAACCGTAACACGGCAGTACTGGAGCAAGCCGCAGAGGCACTAAATGCGGCATGGTGGGAACGGGGCGAGGGCTATGTTTTACAATTGGAAATTGATGACTACCCGTGGATAGACACGGACGGAATAGAAGCCAGAAACACACGTTTACAAACTCAGCTAATGGCGGGTCAAGGGCCTGATATTTTTACATTTACATCGGGATTAAATCTCCACGCGCTTGCGAGGTCGGGTTTTATTGCGGAGATAGGTGAGCTTATTGACGCTTGTCCGCATACGAGCCGCGATGATTTTTTTATGCAGGCATTACATGCATATGAGGTCGGCGGCGGTTTGTTTTTATTTCCTACAAATTTCACATTCCACTATGTTGGGATTAACACAAATCTCCCTCAGACGGTTATTGACAGATTTTCGCAGCAGCCCACTACGACATTTGCGCAGATGATGGAGCTATACATGTATGTAATGGAAAACTACGCCGACGAGTTTGGGCATATGTTTTTGGGAATAAAAACCACTGCGGCGCGTGGAATGGTTGACGCAATCCATACACTGGAATCCGGCGCGGGAGAATTTATTGATTTTAATACCCGCACCGCAAACCTCACCGACCCACGGTTTATTTCCTTTTTAGAATTGCTTGCGCGGGTCGAAGCACATGGGCAGGGATTATTTTTCTCATGGGGATTAGGTGGGCATGGCGGCGGCGAATGGCGCACGGAACGCGCAGAGGAAGCTATGTTTATGATGGAAAACTCGCAGCTAATGCCGCTTAATGTATTTTTGGACGCCGTAGACCCGCCTTTTTATCACCATGCCGTCCTTACGGACAATCAGGGGCGACTTCTCCTTGATGATGTCAGCGTGCGCAGGTCACAGTCCACATGGGCGACATACGCCATCACATCGACGGGCGAATACACCCTCGCGTGGGAATTTTTGCAATATGTAACCGCCGCATACTCCGAGCCTGTGGGACGTTCCGGTATATGTCCGGAATTTGGCGCACCCGTATTTGGCTCTCATCATTTAACCTCGACTACACAACGCGCTCTTTTCGAAGGACACGCTCACCGAGCGTTCAACTACCTTTTCCACACAATAGAAGAAGGCTTTTCCGAAGGTGAATTTAGATACGGGACACTTCCGCTCGACTTTACAAACGCACAAAACCCCACCGCCCTAAACCGTGAAATAGAAGCAGGCATAACCCGCATGGCCGAGCTAAACGAAATGCCAATGTCAATGCTAACCCCAATGATACCGCACGGGCTGTTTAGCGACGACCTCGAATTATTTATGCTCGGCATAATCACCGCAAGCGACTTCGCCCAAAGAATGCAAAACTCCGTCAGCCTATGGTTGATAGAATGAGCGACCTCCAAAAACTCACCGCAAGCTGTGTCTCATCGCAAAAAAATGGAGGCTTCAATCCATTTATTTTGTGATGAGACATATGCGAGCGGATGAGTTTTTAGAGGTCGCTTATAGAATTAAGAGCATACAGCGGAAGATTAACCAACCCCTCAACCACCGAGTAATCCGCCATGGAGGCGCGTACGGCGGTTTTGGGGTTGAATTTTTGCCTAAAAACCCGCAAGCTTTTTGCTTGCAGGTTTGTTTCGGCCTTTACCTCCATCGGTACGGCTGTGTCGCCTGTGTCCATCAAAAAATCAATTTCCGCGCTGTTGCGGTCGTTTGTCCAATAATATGTTGGGATTTTTAGCGTCGCAAGCTGTTGCAAAACAAACTGCTCCGTTAACGCGCCTTTAAACTCGCGAAAGAGGTCGTTACCATCGAGCAGGATGTTTTGGCGTAGCCGCACCATGCACGACAACAATCCGACATCCAGCATAAAAAGCTTAAATGCCTTTACATCCTCGTATGCTTTCAGCGGCAAACGCGGGGCGGTTGCACGGTGTATTTTGTGTACGAGGCCGCAGTCCGCCAGCCACATTAGGGCAAGCTCGTATTCTTTGGCTCTCGCGCCTTCTTTTATTACGCCGTAGATAAATTTTTTGTTCTCCTTGGTGAGCTGTGCGGGAATGCTGTTCCAAAGCAGTCTTATGCGCGGGACAATTTCCAACGGCGCGTGCTTGGAAAAATCTTGTTCGTACGCGATTAAAATTCTCTCCTGTATTTCCCGTGCGCGGTTAAAATCCCTGCCCTGCGAAAAGTCAGAAACAACCTCAGGCATACCGCCGATATAGTAATACTGCTTTAGCAAATCAATCAAAACTTCCCTAAACGCGGAAAGCATGGCAAAATCGCACGCCATGATTAGCTCCGCAAATTTCTCCCTACCCATCGCCTGCAAAAATTCTATAAAGGAAAGCGGGTACATATCCAAAAATTCCACCTTTCCCACAGGAAAGGACGTGCCGCCATGCAACGCCACACCAAGCAAGCTGCCCGCACATATGATGTGATATTCCGGGGCTTCTTCGTTAAAATATTTTAGTGCGGTTAAGGCTTCGGGCGTTTCTTGGACTTCGTCAAAAATTAGCAACGTGTTTTTCGTGATGTTAAACCCTGCGTGTAGCTCCAGACCCATAATAATGCGCCGTATGTCAAAACCACCCGTAAACAATTGTTTTATGCTGTTGTTATTGTCAAAATTAATGTACACGGTGGATTTGTACGCCTCCGCACCAAATGTTTTCATAAGCCACGTTTTACCTACCTGCCTCGCTCCTCGTATTATTAGGGGTTTGCGGTCGGCTTTTTGTTTCCAGCGGTATAAGTCTTGTATTGTTGTGCGGTACATGACAGCGTCATCTCCTTGGTATAGCTAATTAACTCGCTCTACTTATTAGTATACCCCATTTTACAAAAACTTCAATGTGTTTTTGTATGACATTTACATTTTATTCAACGTCTTTTGTGTGAATCTTGCGAAAGTCTTGGTAGACGGAGAATATAGCGAATTAATTCGCTCTAGTTGTGGATGTATATTTTTCAGATATTGCAAACAAAGAATTGAAACACAGATAAAGTTGTGGTACTGTGCTTTCATTTAAGAGGATATTGGAGGATATTGCTATGCTGACACAATGGCTAATGGAAAATGCCGCGCCTGTGATACGCTACAGGACGCAAGTAGAATTAATGGGTGTCAGCGATAAGGCGGTCTTACAAGAAACCATGACCGACTTATTAGCGGTACCACAAACACAAAAGCGATTAGCATTGTTGCGTAATTTGGATTACAAAAGGGTTCATGGAAGTGATAATACAAATTTGGAAAATGTGCTTCCAATGCTTGTGGATTTTGGACTGGATTATGAATCTAAGGTATTCAAACGAGAAGTAAAGCCAAATATACACTATGATAAACCGCATGATGACTTTCATTATGACAAAGTAATTTCTACTCCGTTTTTGCTACAAGCTAAGTTTCCAATTAATGGTTTGGCTGACTTTGCCATCGAAAGAATAAATATAATTTACGACTTCACGCAGCACATGGATTTTGCAATATATGATGATATAAAAAATTACCCCGGTGTGCCTAAGCCCTTTCAAGACCGACCACTCATAAAGCCGGAATTGGCTAACGGAACGGTGTGTAAATTACCTATGATTTACGATGTTGTATCAATGGCAGAAGTGTATACCCGTGTTTCTGCCGATATTCGAGCAAAAATAGACAACATTATCAGCTATGTAATATCGCCGGAGTACGATATTGTTGTGCCTATGTACGGAATCCTCCGTTCCGAACATCGTAAATATTATGCAATGGGATGGGATTGCAAAAAGCCCTTTAATGACAATCACGGGTATGAATATCCAAATTTACACCGTTTGCTACTGTACTCACGTTTCCCTGTCGCTGTAAAAAGCAAATGGTTTCAAAATGCAATTGATTTCTTGATGCAATACAAAACAATAGACGGAACTTTTATCTTTCCCAAGGATTACTTGATGGAAAAAGATGGCAATTGGATTCTTGGCACTCATATGTCGCTTGGGGAAAATAGACGAAAAAAGCAGTGGTCTCGAGTTGAGTCTACTTTTTACATGTTGAAATTATTAAACTGTATACAATAAGCGTATAAATGCGTTATTTCCACCCTTTACACATACTAGGATGTGTAAAGGGTGGAAATAACGCACAAACTGGCAGAACAAATAATTATTGAATCCATTAAGCTGTAAGAGCGCACTGTTATGTACCGCTACTACGTGGTACGTGCGTAAAAGCTGTATTGTCCATAGGAGGGATAAAATGTCTGAAATAGTATATAGGCAAATAGACCAAACCTTGAAAGACAAAATTATTTCTATTCACGGAGACTGGATAACACAACACTGCTGTCTGTGCATTGAAGAAGGCAGCTATGCTGTCGCTGCTTTATTAAACGAAGAAATTGTAGGCTTTGCCGGAATAAACTCGGCAGAATTACCGCCACCGCTAAATGGATGCTTCGATGCATTTATCAATTGCATTGAAGTTGACGAGCGTTTTCAGCGGCACGGGATTGGACGTCATTTGATTGGTATGCTTGAAAGTTGGGCAAAAGCATACGGGTATAGGCAAATTCGTGCGTGGAGCAGCGAGGATAAAGTTGCGGCTATTCATATGTGGTATGCCTTAAATTATGGTATGTGTCCGTCAATAGAAGTTCATGATGTAATTATCAAAGGCTATGTTTATGCAAAAATTCTTAATCCTGCTTAGTTTATTAA
>WQRQ01000067.1 GCA_009786685.1 Defluviitaleaceae bacterium | reverse complement strand
AATTACTACACAGATGGTTATTTGGGATATGTGGATGTCATTTATCCGGGAAACCACAAACGAAACATTCGCGATAAAAGCCACACCTTCACTGTAGAAGGAGTAAATGCAGACCTTCGGCATTACATTCCAATCCTTGCCCGAAAAAGCCGATGCTTTGCGCGTAAACTCGAAACATTAAAGGCCGTAGTAAGTGTTTTCATTGATGCGTACAACCGATTTGGAAAAGCAAAATATCAATTCAATCAATCACGAAACCATGGGGTTTTGCCTTTTGGGCTTGTCGATTTTCTTTAGGCGCGCATGGCGACACTCCCACGGGGAACAATATTTGACAACCACTCTCCCACATGCTAAACTCCTGTCAAAATTGATTTAGTATGAAAGAAGGGTTGTCTGGTGAGTAGAGAGCTGGTATCGGTGGCAATAGCCTAAAACCGCATACCAAGGCGCACGTTAGTTTTATTTGTGTGCCGCCAGACAAGCCGCCTATATTTAGCCTAATAATGGATACGATATTGGTCGTGTCCTTTTTTGTGCGTAATGCCGTGGACTAAGGTTTGTCTGCGGCATTTTTATTAGAAGAGGAGATGTTAAAATGAACGATTTTAAAACACTGGAATTTGACACAATATTGGAAGAGTTATCAAACCACGCGGTATCTGCGGCGGCTAAGGCTCGCTGCACAGCCATTGTCCCTGCGAAGACCATCGCAGACGCTACGCGGCTTTGTGACGAGACCACGGGTGCAAAAATGGTTATCGAGCAGGCGGGCACACCGCCCATAGCCGTAATGACAGACCTCGAAAAAATCATAGGACTGGTTAATGCCGACGCCATGCTAATCCCGGAGCAGATAGGGCATGTAGCGGCGTTTCTTACGTCGTGCAATCGGCTAAAGGCGTATTTGAAAAAGGCAGAATGCACGGGCGCGGATATTGCGTTTTACGGCAACTCGCTTATTTCGCTGGAACTGGAGGAGGAAATTAACCGCTGTATCCGTGGCGAGCAGGTTGACGACAGGGCTACGCCACGCCTTGGCGACCTTCGCAGAAGCATTGAGCGAAAAGGCGAGCAAATCAAAACCAAAATTGAGTCGCTTCTGCAAAAGAATAAGCAATACTGCGTAGATGGTTACGTCGCCGTCCGAAACGGCCGCTTCACAATGCCCGTAAAAAAGGATTACAAAAACAAAATCCCCGGCATACTTGTGGAGATTTCCAATACGGGAGGCACGTGCTTTATCGAGCCTTCGGCGATTTCTAAGCTGCAAGAGGAGCTTAGCACGCTAAAAATCGAGGAGGACAACGAGGTGCGTACGATTCTGTATACCCTCACCGCGCTAATCCATGACGATATTCCTTCGATAAAGCTAAACATGGAGGCCATGGAAACCCTCGATTTCGTATTTGCGAAGGCAAAGCTAAGCCTATCCATGAAGGCAACCCAAATACGCCTGACAGAAGAACGAGAAATCCGCCTGCTATCAGCCCGCCATCCGCTTTTAGAAAACGGCGTGCCGTTAAATTTCGCGCTGGGCGGCGAAACTCGCGGAATTATAATAACAGGCCCAAACACAGGCGGAAAAACCGTCGCGATTAAAACCGTAGGCCTGTTATCCCTAATGACACAG
Organism: Defluviitaleaceae bacterium; assembly: GCA_009786685.1. Classification (GTDB taxonomy): domain Bacteria; phylum Bacillota; class Clostridia; order Lachnospirales; family WQUN01; genus WQVC01. Next base: position 13,032 of record WQRQ01000067.1, on the reverse strand, counting down.
AGCGGCCTGCATGTGCCTGCCGACGAGCGCAGCAGTGTATGTATTTTCGACGCGGTGCGCTGTGATATCGGTGACGGACAAAGTATTTCTCAAAATCTCTCTACCTTCTCGTCGCATATGAATAACATCATCGGGATTTTGGCAGACGCCACGGCGCAGTCGTTAATCCTGTTTGACGAGCTGGGCAGCGGCACAGACCCCGCCGAAGGCATGGGAATCGCCACGGCAATCCTGGAGGAGCTTTTGGCAAAAAACTGTCTGTTTACGGTAACAACCCACTATCCCGAAATCAAGGATTTTGCGGCACACACAAAAGGCGTAATAAACGCAAAAATGGCCTTCGACCGAGAAAGCCTAATGCCCCTGTACCGCCTGGAAATAGGAGAAGCAGGCGAAAGCTGCGCCCTATACATCGCAGAAAGACTGGGTCTGCCGCCCCACATTCTATCCCGCGCCCGAGAAATTACCTATTCCACGACAAAGCCTGCGCCCGCTACACCCTCCGCCCCGCGCCCGCGAAAAACCACCATAATCCACGTAACCCCCTTAGAAATCGACGACACCCCACCGCCGGAAAAACCAATCCCACGAAGCGAGCGTTTTAACATCGGCGACAGCGTAACCGTATACCCCAAAAAAGACCTTGGCATAGTCTACGAGCGCGCAAACAGCAAGGGCGAAATAGGCGTACAAATAAAGGGCAAAAAACAACTCGTAAACCACAAGCGAATTAAGCTGAAGGTAGCCGCAGCGGAGCTATACCCCGAAGATTACGACTTCTCGATAATCTTCGACAGCGTAGAAAATCGCAAAGCCCGCCACCTGATGGGACGCAAGCATGTGGCAGAAAATATAATTATTTCGGAGGATAAAAATATTTAATGAAAATTTTGCTCTAGTGTTGCTCCGCTCTTGCATCCAGTACGGCTTCCATCAACGCTTGTAAAAGCGGCATACTTTCTAAGCCCCCCAAACCATTAAATCCCAGTGTATTCCAAACTTATCCACGAGGGTAGCAACGGCAGCACTGTATGTTGTTTTGCCCAGGGGGCTTATAATCGTTGCGCCGTCAACCAACACGTCATAGGCTGCGCGTACTTCTTCGGCAGTTTTAAATGACATGACAGGGTATACAGAATGACCCCTCGGCAAATCATTAAAAAGATTGTCGCATAGGAGCAAACGCTGGCCACCTATATTTAGCTGCGCATGGTAGATTAATTTTTTGTCGTCTTCGTTGTCGGACTTCCAATCCTTTGGGTCGGCTTCGGAAAACCTCATAAAAACAACAACCTCCGCACCAAATGCTTTTTTGTACATCTCGATTGCCTCTTCACACTGCCTGTCAAATGTAAGCATAGGCTCGATTTTTGGATTTGAACGATTCATTTGTAAACAACCTCTCTTTTTTTACTATCGTAGCACACTAAACAGGACAACAGCGCGTCTTGTTACAAAAGATGAATTATGTACGGCGAGATTTATTTCAACCCCTCGGATTACTCGACCTGTTTGTACCAATTAACATGGCTTAGTATGTCATGGCAACCTCACTTCAAATTTAAGCTTGTAGTCACCTCGCTCCAAACCTTCAAACGCCTCTATATCCTCTTCGGTAAAGTCTTCTTTTCTCAATTCTTTAATTGAATCTAAAAACTTCAATGCCGCCTTGTGTTCGGGCAAAAGCTCTTCATCGGCACTTTTGAAAGGAAGTATCTGCCCCGTTGTTCTAACAACCACTTCTGCATTTTCGGGAAGCGTGGCCGCTTCCGGAGATATTACCTGCCCATTTTGAATATATCCCTTATATTCTCGCACATTCTTTCATGTCTTGCTTGAGGATTGTTATTCCAACAGGCTTCATGTAATTTCATGCGAAGCCAAAGCGGATACGTTATGTGGCAAATTGTTGCCCCTGTGTCGAGCAACCCAGAATTAACAGAAAGCTCCAAATTTTCATGGCGGAGTTTTACGGGGCAAAATAAATTTTTTGTCGTGCGTACATCAATCCTACATATAGAGGCCATGAATACCAAATCCCCCTCTTTTTATGTCAAGCCCCTTCCAAACATCATACTTGGGAGCCATTGGCTCAGGGAAGTCTAACTCGCTGTATTCCATCGGTGTCAAAATGGCAATAATATCACCATGCAACTCCGTGTTATCAATATGCATATTTATCACAATCATAAATTTGTCAGGATATTTTTCTTCTGCTTCACCCAATGCAATGTTGCGTTCTATGACATGTGGGTTTGAATCTGTAAATGTAAACATTTACAACAGTCCTTTCGCTGAAAATTTACAATTTTAAGATAACATCATTATAGCGTGAAACCTAAAGGCAAGCAAGGCAGACGTATATACCTATTCGGTGTATTCGCCTGCCTGCTTGTTGGGCTGCTTACCCAAACCCGCTTGGCGGAGCGCGATTCGCTCAACCGAATATTAGGCAAAAGATAATCGCCAACTTGGGTATAGGATAATTCCATAGGCTTGTCCTTTCTGCGGCCATAAGGAAAGTATCAAAGAGCCGTTCTTTTAGGCGACAATCCTGTATTTATGCGGGTCGGCAGACCTTCAACCAAATGGCCTAAACCGGAAAAGTAACGCACGACACCCTACCTCCGCCCGAAACCTCACTGAAGCATGGCACGAGGGGATTTCCCCGCGCCGGACGCGCACGATACATAAGGGGGCGCACTTCCAAAGCGGGGTCTTGTTGATTTCCCGATTTCTAAGTATAATCTTTCCCAGATGAGGAGTGAAACGCTATGAATCTCCTACTGGTGGACGGCGACGCCGATAATATTAAAAATTTTAGGGCGCATATACGCGGGGCTTTTCCGCAGATACGAATTGTTGGGCATTTTAGCGAGCTTGGCGGCAATTTGCAAAAGGTTGTGCGCGATTTAAGGCCCGATGTTGTGCTTTCGGATATTAGGTTTTTTGGCGGGCTTTATTTTGTTAGGTTTAAGGAGCTGAGGGACGAGTTCCCGGATATAAAATTTCTTATGTATGGCACGTACAATGAGTCCGATTATATGAAACGCGGGCGTGATTTTGGCGTGCTTGATTTTATGTACAGGCCTGTAAAGCCCGGTGATTTGAACAGGTGCTTGGATTTCGCACTTACGAGCTATAAGAAATCGCAGGAGACACGGCGCGTGGCCAAGGATATGGAAAGCGAGTACCAAAAGAAGATTTCGCACTACGAGGAGATTTTTTTGCGCTCGCTGCTGGAAGGCGACATGGCACGCGAAGGCGAAATCCGAGACGCTTTTACGTATTTTAATTTGCCGTTTACTACGGATTTTTCTGTGTTTATTGTGCGGATTGACCACTATAAGCGCGTGGCCTTGGAGCTTAGCGAGATGGAAAAACATATGCGTATTATCAGCATTTTGTCGGTGGTGCGTGGGATTTTGCGCGATTTTAAGGCTAAGCCTTTTATACGGAGCTTTCACGAGATTCCTATTATTATTAATGCAAACCAGACTGTTGAGGATAAGGTGCTGCTGGGCGACCGCATGAAACACGCCATCTTAGAGCGCACGGGGACACGGTGTACCATTGGGATTGGGCGTACTTATTCTACACCTATGGAGATTTCGATTTCTGCGCGGGAGGCGGACGCGGCTTTTGGGTATCGGTATCGCATGGGGTATCATGCGGTTATTCCTATCGAGTTTGTTGAGCCGGATAATAATATTACGTTTAGGTATCCCCATGCGCGAGAACGGCGACTGGTTTACTCCGCCGTAGTTGGCGACTACGAATACAGCAAGGGGCTGCTTAATGAGCTTTTTAACGCGCTGGCGCAGTCCGGGCCTATGCCCGAGCATCTTGTGGCTAAAATTGTTATGACAATTGTATTTAGAATCAGCAGGTATATAAGTGAGCAAAATTTGCCGTTTGCGAGCGAGGTTGCAAGGTATTTTCCTACGGGGGATATTTTGCGGCTGGCTACCATCGACGACGGATACACGTTTTTGGATAAGGCCTTGCGAGAATTTTGTACTTTTGTCGGTAAATTTCATACTAAGGATTCCTTGCGCTTGCACCTTGCGGCTAAGCAGCATGTGCAAAAGCATTTCTTCGAGACATTTTCCATTGCAAAAATCGCCGTTAAGCTTGGCACAACACCCGAGACGCTTAACAAGGTATTTATGGAACGCGAAAAAGTCATGCTTTTCGACTATGTAATGTGGGTAAGGGTGCAAGAAGCACAAAAACAACTAACAGGCAGCGCGACAGAAGAAGATATCATAGCCGTACAGGTAGGCTTTGACGATGTACGGTACTTCCGCTCGATTTTCAAAAAATATGTAGGCGAAACTCCTGCGGAGTTCCGTGCGAGGTCGCAGGCGTAGTCATGCCCCCCAACCCCATGTCGAAACTTGAAGACAAGGGTGTACATTTATGCCAAACATGATATAATCCTCTTGTGCAAAGGTGCGCCGAAATTTGGTGTGCCATTTTTTATTTGGAGGGGTTTACATGTTTGGGGAAATTCACGCAATTCAGCCTTTTTTTGTAAACAATACAACGCAGTATTACAAAAAAATGTTGCCCGACACACCGTATGTTCATTTTTATTCATTTACCGCAAACACAGCAAAAACGGCGGTAAGTGCCGCCGTCCCCGATTGCTGTGCGGATATTTTATTTTCGTTTTTTAACGGAGAGGCCGAAGGATTTTTATACGGCTTTGTAACCAAAAAAGATAAATTGAAGTTGCGTCCGGGTGCAGATTACTTTGGTGTTCGTTTTAGGCCGGGTTTTCTTCCCGAATGCTTGGGGGTTTCCCTTACCGAGTTAATTGATGCGCGAATCCCGCTTTCCGATTTGCCGGAAGTCGCCACCCTTTCCGAAAAAATGGCGACCATGGGTACGGAAGCCGCATTTTCTGAAAGAATGGAACTCCTTTTTAAGTTTTTCGGCGATAAGTGGATAAACCACCAATTGCTAAAGCAATTTACGGATTTAATAAGCAAAAAAAACGGAATCTGCCGCGTAAACGAGCTTGAAGACATGACACTGTATTCCACCCGCTATATAAACAAAATTTTTAAAAGCAACATCGGAGTATCACCAAAAGCGTTTTCGAGATATGTTCGCTTGCAACGGCTGATTTATGCGATGAACAACCAAAATTACTCGTCATTTTCTGCGATGGCGGCGGATTTCGGTTATTTCGACCAAGCGCATCTTTCCAAGGAATTTAAGCAATTAACATCCGTAACACCACGCGAGTACCTTGATGTTATAAATGTTGCGGATTATAAACGTAAACTTGTTTATATTTGAATCACAGCGTCTAATTCGATTTCAACAAGCTGTGTAGGGCGGTTTAATTCCGTTGTACCAACCAATGTAAACAGCGGGCGGATATCCTTAAAAATTTCGGAATATGCACGCCCAATTTCGCTGCCAAGCTTCATGCTTATTGCATAGGCCTTGATGGAAATTACATCGTTTGGCTTTGCCCCTGCTTGGTCAAGCAGTTTTATGAATTTTTCCAAAATATACTTTGTTTGACCATATGCATCGTTTTCGGCAAAAACAGTGCCGTCCGGTTGTACGGAGGTTGTTCCGCCTATTTTCACAAAAGGGCCGACCTTTACCATGCGGGAGTATCCTACCGCATCTTCAAGTGGTGCGCCGGAAGAAAAATTTGTACGTTCAAGTTTCATAATCCACCTCATCTTTTTTTATATTTTTGCCTTAAATCTGTCATGTTTAAATGCAGAAACATCCAAGGTTGTTTGTTCGCCTGCGGCAAGCTCTGCAAGCAACACCCCAACCACGGGCGATATCCCAAAACCATGCCCGGAAAACGCGCATCCAACCGTTAAGCCGGGTAATGCGTTTTCTATTACCGGGATATGGTCGGCGCAGTCATCCAGCCAGCCTGCCCATGTTCTTACTATTTTCAGATGCTGCAAGGCGGGAAAATATCCGATTATTGCGCGGCAGGTACTTGACGTGCCTATTGACGATGTTTGAACGTCCCCGGCGGTTGCAAAAGGTTCAAACCCATGCGCACCGCCAAACACAAAAGAACCATGCTTTGATTGATGCCCGTAAAAATCCGCCATAGCCGTTCCTAGCATTTGCTCAAACATTGGCGGAGCTTCTTCTGTCACGATGCATTCCATAAGCAATTGTGACATTGGAATATCAATTCCTACAGATGATAAAATTTTTCGGCTTTCATATCCTGCGGCTACTACAATTTGCCCTGCATTGTAAACAGTGCCGTCCGCTGTACATACCTGTGCAATGCGCCCTCTGATTTTTCTCAAGGTTACTACGTCTACCCCTGTGATAAACCGCACGCCAAGCCGTCGCGCCGCTTTGTAATATGCAAGGGTTGCTAACATCGGGTTGGCGTGGCCGTCCGTTGCGCACCAAGACGCACCCTTTACCTCTTCGGATAAATACGGGCAAATTTCACGTGCTTCTTTGTAGTCAATCATTCGCATATCAAGGTTTTGTGCGGTGTTGGACTTTACAAGCCCTTTCAAAATGTCCAGATGCTCTTTGGTTTTTCCCAAGCGCAGGTTTCCTTTTTGGCAGTATTCAACATCTGTGCCAAGTTCGTCGGAAAGACCGGGCCATAGGTTTTTTATTGCATACATTGCAAGGGGAAGCTCAGCGGGGTGACGGCCGGATTGCCGCACGCCGCCGCCATTGCGTGACGAGCCGCCGTCCCCGATAATCGGGCTTTTTTCCAAGACGGTAACGCTTAAACCACGTTTTGCTAAATTATAAGCGGTGGCATTACCAATTACGCCCGAGCCGATTATTATTACATCCGGGTTATTCATCCGTCACCTCCTTAGCAAAAATAAACATTTCTGTGGGGCGCATTGGCGCACGCGCGGTTGCGTCTTCGAGAGCCGTCGCCGAAAGCCCTATTTCTCCGGCGATTACAGATTTTACAAGCCGCCCGCAAGTTAAACCCTGACAAAGCCCCATTCCGCAACGTAATAAACGGCGCACCTCGCAAATGTTAAACATTCCGTCAAAAACGGCGCGGCGAATTTCTCCCTTTGTAATTTCTTCGCAACGGCAGATTATTAAATCATCGTCCGATGCAGGTGAAAATTCGCCAATAATGTATTGTCTGTCTGTCATGCTGCTACACCGCCTTCCAAAAACGCGCCCGCATTGCCATATTTTTGGGAACTACAAAGGTCACAAGGGGCGTTTTGCCCAAAAATGCCGATTCCTGTATTTTTGATACATATGCAGGGCAAAGTGGTGCGCCGGAGCGGTCATATGCCATGCCCGGCCCGACTTTCTCCGGCAACGGAAGAAATTCGTAGGGGATTGTTATTGCCACCTTGCCTTCTTCTACTTTACCCGGGCGGTCGTCCGTTAAGAATATTGCCTGCCCCGGGCAAGCCGCAACACATAATCCGCAGCCTGTGCAGTTTGTATTTTCGTCATATACCGGCAGGGAAACGATATTTTCTACCTTGATACAACCTTTAGGGCAGATATCGCGGCAGGGGTCACAGGGGATATTTTGCGTGCATTCTATGACGGGGCGAATTCCTGCACCCGGCTTAAAACCGGGATATTCGGAAATTTCTTCTTCGGTGATATAACCTTTTTTAAGCAGGCTTTTTGAAATATTAAAGCCCTCGTCTGTTTTTTCGAGGGGCGCGTTACGGTTTTGGGGCGCGAACATCCCTTGGCGCAACTCAGATAACGCCGCGTCAAGCTCACCGCTTCGCTTTTGAAAGCTTTTCTCGCTTATGAAGCCCAGTTTTTTTGCGGCAGCCGCGGCGGAAATCCGCCCTTCAATCATTGCGGAGCTTGCTTCTTCAATTCCCGAAACGTCCCCTGCGGCAAAAATATTATAAAGGCTTGTTTCGCCGCTTTTATCGCATACGGGTGTGCCGTTTTGTGACATTTTGCAACCCGCCATTTTTAGTAACTGTGCTGAAGGTGATAAACCCACTGCAAGGCAGATTGTGTCAACCTCGAAGTGTTTTTCTGTGTCGGGAATATGCTGCCAATTTTCATCAACCTGACCGATAACAACTCCTGTGACATTTTCCCTGCCCTCTGCGCGCATAATCGTGTGCGAAAGATAAAAAGGCACGCCCGTCCGTGTAAGTTTTGACGCATGTACGCCGTACCCGCCTATTCGCGGTGCGGCGTCGGCAATGGCAACAAGCTCACACCCCGCCTGCAATAATTGAAAACCCACAACAAGCCCAACATTTCCGCTACCGAGCATAAGCACCCGATTACCCGGCTTTACGCGGTTAATGTTCATCATGGTTTGTGCCGCCCCTGCTCCCATTACACCCGGAAGCGTCCAACCATCAAAGGGCAGAAGGTTTTCACTTGCTCCGGTTGCAACAATTATGCTGTCGGCTTTAAAATGCCGAACGGTTTCTTTTTGCCTTACAACAATCTCACGATTTTTGTACAGCCCAACAACAGGTGAGTTTAAAAAAACTTTTACACCAAGACTGTCGGTTTCTTCGAGAAGCTCTATTCCAATATCGATGCCACGCATTTTTGCCTTATGCTCTTTTGAGCCAAAAAATTTATGGATTTGCTTAAAAAGTTGCCCACCCGGAAGCGCGTTTTCGTCAAAAACCGCAACTTTTAACCCATGAGAAGCGGCTTCTGCCGCCGCGCTTAAACCTGCTGGCCCCGCGCCGATTACCATTAAATCAAAACTCATGCGCCACCTCCCGCACCGTATTGGGTAGTTACGGTCATGCCTTCTTCAAGGGCTGTAACACAGGTGCGAACATTGGGTCGGCCATTTACAATCATCACGCAATCGGTACATCGCCCAATTGCGCAAAACACCCCTCGCGGGCTGTGAAATTTTCGAGTATAACGATGGATTATTATATTGTTTGCCCTTAGCGCGGCGGCAATCGGCTCGCCGGAAAAACCCGTCATTTCTTCGCCGTTAAAATTAAATGTAATATTTTTGCGCGGCGCGGCTTCGCCTAAAATCGGATGGTTGATAATTCGCATATGTCACCGCATTTCCGGGGTTTCCCAAAGGTTTAGCTTTGTACCTATTCCCATTTTTATGGCGTTTTGCCAAACTAATTTGCCCCATGCTATATCTTCAACGGGCATTCCGCCAATGGAGTTTATTACAATTTGGTCTTCAAATTCTCGCCCGGGTACTTTGCCCGTAATAATGTCGCCTATGTCGATAATATCCGTCTTTTGGATTTTTTTATCATGGAGCAAGTCAAAATAACGCGCTCCGATAATGCCCACTGTTTCATGGGTTGGATACGGATAATCAACAGACCAACATTCATACAAGCCGTAATTTTCCAAAACCTTGCGTGCGCGGTTTGCCAAAAAGTCATCCTCCACACACAGAAACGCAGGTACAGAAACCAAACAACCGGGTTTAAGCCATTTTTCATCAATGTAGGGATAATTTTTTCTGCCCATCAAAGCCGTTGCGCCTACGGATACAATATCCGCGCCCTCGCAGGCTTCTTCGATTGTGTCAACCACCGTAATATTTTTAAATTCCGGGTGATTTTCCTTTGCAAATTTTACAAAGCTGTCAAGCGATTCCTTGCCGCGCCCTTTAATTTTTAACGTGTCCAAAGTGGGGCAAACATACGCAAATGCCGAAAGCGAAGTTTTGTTCATAACGCCCGGCCCGATAATAGCCAGCACCTTTGAATTTTTTGGCGCAAGATATTTTGCGCCAACTCCCGGAACGGCTCCCGTGCGGTATGCCGAAAGCAAATTTGCCGACATAAGGCATACAGGCGCACCTGTATCTTTATCGTTGAGCATAACCGTTAAAATGGAGCGCGGAAGCCCTTTTGAACGGTTTTCCGCATTTGAGCCGTACCATTTCATTCCTGCAATGTCGAAGCTGCCGCCCAAATACGCGGGCATTGCCATTAGGCGGCGATCGGGGCCGTCCTTTGGCATATTAGGAAACGGCGGATTCTCGGGAAATGTCACCATCGCACCATGGGAGCTTCCGTTTTCGCCCGCCATCATGTAGTCGCCTTGTGAAAGAATTTTAAACATTTCTTCCATGCAATCCACACATGCCTTAACATCTGTAACGCCTGCTTTAATCGTGTCTTGCTCGCTTAGGTACAAAAAATCAATCCTTGGGTCAAACATATAAATCCACCCCTTTTTAAATTAAAAAAAACGCCCACGGCAAATTGCCGCAAACGTCTTTGTTTCTGCTACTCTAACAGCCATAAAAAATTTAGTCTTGTAATAATCGGAACACGCGCCTAAGCATATTCACCGATTTGTTAAAAAAACTCCTTATGCCATAGCGCAAACATAAATATCGTCCAAATTTTGCGGGCGTTGTCTTCTTTGCCGTTTTTATGGCGGGTGAGCAACGCCATTATTTTTTCCACGTTAAAGTATAACGCCATGAAGTCTTGTTGGAAGGCTTCGCGGACGATGTTGTAGTATTTTTCTTCGCGGAGCCAGTGGCGGGTGGGTACGGGGAAGCCCAGTCGCTTTTTTTCGCGCTTGTCGCGGAAATTGCGCTTTGCGGCGCGGCGTAGAGCGTATTTGCCGTTTTGCTTGTTCATGCGGTAGCGGGTGGGGATTTTTGCGGCTACGGCAAAGACTTCTTTGTCCAGGAACGGTACGCGGGATTCCAGCGAGTTTGCCATGGACATTTTGTCGGCTTTTAGCAGGATATCGCCTACGAGCCATAGGTGGATGTCGAGGTATTGCATTTTTGTGATGTCGTCGGTATGGGCTACTTTGGCATAATATGGCGCGGTTATGCTTTGTGTGGTGTGGGTGTTTTGGGGGGCGGCGAGGATTTGGTTGCGCTCGGCTTGGGAGAAGATGTTGGCGTTGCCTATAAAGCGTTCTTCTACGGTTTTGGAGGCGCGGATAAAGTAGTTTTTCCCTTTAATATTGAAGGGGATTTTTTTTGCCAAGAAGCCCAGTGCGCGGCGCAAAGGCATGGGCAGGCGCGTGATGGGCGCGAGCGAAAGCGGCTCGCGGTATATGCCGTACCCGCCAAAAAGCTCGTCCGCGCCTTCGCCGGAAAGCACGCCTTTTACATGCTCGCGGGCGAGTTTACATACGAAGTACAGCGCGATAGCCGCAGGGTCTGCCAAAGGCTCGTCCATGTGATATTGGATGGCGGGCATTGCCGCCCAAAATTCGTCGGTTGTGATAATTTTGCTTACGTTTTCTACGCCTTTTTCTGCGGAGAGGTTTTTGGCGTGTTCGATTTCGCTGAAGCCGTCGTAATCGAAGCCCACAGTGAAGGTCTTCTCAACCTTGTCCGCAACCGCGGCTACATAGCTGCTGTCCACCCCGCCCGAAAGCAACGAGCCTATCACGACGTCGGCACGCTGGTGGTACTCCACAGAATTTTTTACGATGGTATCTACCTTCTCTTCGATTTCGTCGATGGTGAGACTTTCGTCGGGGGTGAATTCTGCGTGCCAGTAGCGTTCGATTTCTATTTTGCCGTCCTTAAATTTCATAAAATGCGCGGCGGGTAGCTTGTAAATCCCTCGGAAAAACGTCTCGTCCAGTACGGAGTATTGGAAGGAGAGATAGCTTTCCAGCGCGGTTTTATTTATTTCCTTTACAAAGCCCGGGTAATCCAAAAACGCCTTTATCTCCGAAGCAAACAAAAGCTCACCGTCCACGATACCATAATACAGCGGCTTTATGCCGAAAAAATCCCGCGCCGAAAATATCTCGTTTGTCTCGTGGTTGTAAATTACAAACGCAAACATCCCACGCAGGTGGTCGAGCATTTTTTCGCCGTATTCTTCGAATAAATGCAATAAAACCTCGGTATCCGACGTGGTTTTAAAAACGCGACCTTTGGCCTCCAACTCCGCACGTATTTCCCGGAAATTGTATATCTCGCCGTTAAACACAATGGTGAGCGTCCCGTCGGCGTTGTTCATAGGCTGTCCGCCATGCTCCAAATCAAAAAAAGAAAGACGCCTAAAGCCCAACGACACCGCCTCCGTAACGTGAAAACCCACGCCATCCGGCCCACGGTGCGCTAAACGCTCGGTCATCTTTTTTATAATATCGTTGCTTTCGTCGTTGTACTTACTTCCTGTAAATCCGCAAAAACCGCACATTAATTAATCACCCGTTATGATTATTTCCAATAAAGTTTAAGTTCAAAACCAAGACCTTGGGGTTTCACCCCAAACCCCACAAGGGACGCAGTCCCTTGACCCTAATGTTACGCACGACATCTGAGCCGTCGTACGTATCGGCGCGCTCGCTTCCTTTCGCAAATCTTACAATTTTATTACATTTAATTTAGCATTGTGGCTAAAAACTGTCAATCAAGTATGTTACAATGGTGTAGGAGCTGATGAAATTGGAAGATTATCGTTATAAATTAACTGCGCGGAATGATTTGCTTTCTAATGAAGGAAAGAGGCCGCGTTTTTTTATTAGGACTTACGGCTGCCAAATGAATGAGCGCGACTCGGAGAAAATGGCGGGGCTACTGGCACAGGTAGGATTTACGGCGGCAGGGTCGCAGGATGATGCCGACGTGGTGCTTTACAACACATGCTGTGTGCGAGAAAGCGCGGAAGACAGGGTGCTTGGGCATTTGAGCGTATTACGGCGGCAGAAGACGGAGCGGCAGTTTGTGCTTGCCGTCGGCGGCTGTATGCCCCAGCAGGAGAATATGTCGCAGATTTTGCGGGACAAGCATAAATATGTAGATTTGATTTTTGGTACGGGTAATCGGCATAGGTTGCCCGAGTTTTTGTGGCGGGTGATGGAAGGCGGCGAGCGCGTTTGTGATATCACCGAGGGCGACGAGCTGCCGGAAATCGGGGACATAGATGTAGCGACACGTGAGTACAGGCATAAGGCCGGCGTAAATATCATGTATGGCTGCGATAATTTTTGTTCGTACTGTATCGTGCCGTATGTGCGAGGGCGCGAACGCAGCAGGCCTGTTGCGGATATTTTAGATGAAGTTTCCGCGCTCGCTAAGGACGGCGTAAGGGAAATAATGCTGCTTGG
>WQRQ01000066.1 GCA_009786685.1 Defluviitaleaceae bacterium | reverse complement strand
CTACGGGGGACGGGGTTGGCTCGGGGGGTGGGACTTCTTCTTGCGCGCCCAAAACAGTGGGGTCAAAGGCTATCGGGAAAAACGCCGTGGTTTGCTCAAAGCCCGGATGTGTTACGCTTATGTTAATGCGCACATCCTGCGCCTGTGTGTAGTCCATCTCGAAATCCAGCACAAAAGCCGTGCCGGTGCTTGTCATCGGGAAGGTAGCGATATGATTTTGTTGCATGTCATATACATTCATTTCTGCTACGGATTCGTTAAAAAGGGTTTGCAATTGCGACGCGGGCAGTGGCGAAATAAAGCCCGCCTGCACCATAATAGGCTGTGTATGGTCGAAAAAAAGCCCACCGTCGCCGTTAGGCTGTGTCACCGACATGGAAACATTAACATTGTAATTGTAAATTAAGTTAATCGTAATCCTGTCCTCGGGCAAGCCGCGGACGCTAAGAAGCCAATCGCCCACCATGGGTGCAAGCACCTTAATCATGGAGTACCGATTGGCAGCCGTGAGGGTGTATGTTTCGTCGTCGAAGGGGATTTCCCTGCCCGACGGGTCAAAGAGACGTACATTTGTGATGGGACGTGCGGAAAGCATGATGATATTGGCTTCTGCCACAAACGCACTGGGAATGGGAATAAGTACCTCGGCGTAGGTTTCGCCGTCTGCGATTATCGTTGCTACTTCTGTAATGGAGGAGCGTATATGGCTTGCAAAAATCTCGTTAAAAATCTGCGGGAGCGCGTCGGCCTCGTCTGCGATATAGTAGCGTGCACTTGTGCGGGTGGCTACTTCTTGCAGAAATTCTACATTAAGAGAGCCGTCGTGGTTTAGGCCTATGGTGTAAAAGGGTGTGGTATCGCCTACGGCGTCCACCGCCCACCATGCGTCGGCGTAGGAGACATCTATCGAGCGGTCGTTCATCCAGTTGTCCGGCAAATCAATCCGCCCGTCGGTAAAAAGCAAAATCATGGGGCTGTTTGTGGGCGAAGGGTCGTCGAGCAGCATATCTGCGGCGGCGCGCATTGCAAGGCCGATATCCGTCCAGCCATGGAATACAAAACCGGAAATCGTTTCCCTGATATTGTCTCTAATGGAAGGGTCGCTGATAGGCGTAAGCGGCATAACCGTATGCAAATTACCCGAAAAGCCAACGATACCGATACGTGAGCTTCGGGTTTCCATCATATCCATAAAAAGCGACGCCGCTTCCAGCGCGACACGCTCCGGGTCTGCGGTGCGCATGGAGCCGCTTGTGTCAATTATCAAAATTGCGTCTATGCCGTCCGCAGGGGTCGCCGCATATACCGGCGCGGAAGACAACGCAAAAATAAGTACAATTACAATATGAATCAGTCGTACAACGCTTTGCGAACGACGATTGTTCAACATTTAACATCTATCCTTCCGATTTTGAGCCTTTATATTGTAATATGCTTGTCATATTTAGTCAACTTTTTTATGCATTCGAAGGTTTTTTCACTTATGCTATGTTCTATTTTACAGGCGTCTTCGCGGGCTTGTTCTTCGTCTACGCCTATCGCCATCAACACTTTTACCAGGACGGTGTGACGCTCGTGTATATTTGCCGCGATTTCCATGCCTTTTTCCGTTAGGCAAATGCTTTTATCCTTGCCGATTGTGATATATCCGTTGTCGTGGAATTTCTTCATCTTAATGCTAATCGTGGGCTTGGCGAAGCCCATGTGATTTGCTATGTCTATGGAACGCACCTTGCCGAGTTTTTCTTGAAGAACGAGGATTGTTTCCAGGTAATCTTCTGATGATGCACGTATTTTCATTTTGCGTCACCTCCCGTTTTATTGTAATGGGAATGTAAGATTTTGTCAAAACCCCAAGCACTTTATTTGACGCCACCTCACAAACCATATACACTGACAAAAGTTAAGAAAATGTCACGGAGGGAATACCAATGGCAGGACATTCGAAATTTGCCAACATAAAGCACCGCAAGGAAAAAAACGACGCGGCTAAGGGGCGTGTATTTACGCGGCTGGGGCGTGAGTTGGCTATGGCAGTAAAGCATGGCGGGGGTGGCGACCCTACATCTAATATCCGTTTAAAGGACGCGATAGCAAAATGCAAATCCGAAAACATGCCAAATGACACTATAGAACGGAGCATAAAAAAAGCCGCAGGCGACATAAACCAAGTAAACTACGAAGCCGTAACATACGAAGGCTATGGCCCGGGCGGTGTGGCGGTTATCGTACGCGCACTTACGGACAATAAAAACCGTGCGGCGGCAAATGTCCGCAACGCCTTCACAAAGGGCAACGGAAACATGGGTACACAGGGCTGTGTATCCTTTATGTTTGACGAAGTGGGACAAATCATGGTAGAAACCGAAGCCGCCGACGAGGAAGAGCTAATGCTGCTGACAGCAGACGCTGGGGCGGACGACTTTATAGTACAGGACGGCGGTTACGAAATCCTAACCACGCCGGAGAACTTCTCCGCGGTGCGCGAGGCCATCGAAAGCGCGGGCATAACAATGGCTTCGGCGGAGGTGACGATGCTTCCGCAGACATATACGACCCTTTCCACACCCGAAGATTTAAAACACATGAACAAAATGTTAGATTTACTGGACGACGAAGATGATGTACAAAACGTATACCATAACTGGGAAGAAAGCTAGAGGAGGCGTAATATATGAAATATGGTGCGCAATTGCACACAATAAGGGACTACATGCAAACACACAAGGACTTTGCAAGCAGTATCAAAAAAATCTCAAAGCTTGGGTTTAAATGTGTGCAGGTTTCGGGCGTAAACCCCATCATCCCACCCGAGGAAATCGGAGAAACATGCCAAGCATATGGCTTGGAGGTAGTAATTTCCCATGCAGACCCCGCTCGCATTCTAAACAACACTGAGGATGTCATCAAAGAGCATAAATACATGAACGCATCATATGTAGGCATAGGCCAAATTCCAAAAGAATACTCCCGTGACCAAACCGGCTACAGGCAATTTATCACCGACTACATCCCCGCGTCACGCGAGCTTAAAAAAGAAGGCCTTCAGCTCATGTACCACAACCATCATTTCGAATTCGAAAAGCTAGGCGAAAAGCACGCGATTGACTACATCAAGGATAATTTTAAGGACGTAAACTTTACGCTGGACACATACTGGGTACAAATGGCGGGCGCAGACCCCGCGTTCTGGATAAACCGCCTAAAAGGCCGCGTAGAAATCCTTCATCTGAAGGATTGCGAAGTAAATAACGGCATAAGCCGCATGTGCGAGGTAATGGAAGGCAACATGAACTGGCCATACATCATAGCCGCAGCAAGAGCATCGGGTATAAAATACGCATTCGTGGAGCAGGATGAATGCTTTGGCAAAGACCCCTTTGACTGCTTGGCCACAAGCTTAAACAACCTACAAAACAAACTATGAGTACAAAAAACAAGCTCCTCGCCCTGCTGGAAAGCAATCGTGGCAACAGTATTTCCGGCGAGCATATCGGGGGGCTGCTGGGCATAAGCCGCACAGCGGTATGGAAGGCCGCAAACGAGCTAAAAAAAGACGGCCACAAAATAACCGCAGCAACAAACAAAGGCTACCGACTTTCGGTAGAAAACGATATTTTATCCAAGGAGGGTATCACCGCATTTTTGCCGCCCAAACTGCATGGTTGGCAAATATCGGTATACCCTTCTTTGGATTCCACAAACATCCTCGCAAAAAAAATGGCCGCAGAAGGCGCGGCACACGGCACGGTGATAATCACAGACCACCAAACCGCAGGCAACGGACGCTACGGACGCAGCTTTTTTTCGCCCGCAGGCTGCGCAATTTACATGAGCATGATTATTAAACCTTCATCCATTTGGCCTAAAATTCCGACGCTCATCACCGCATTCACAGCAGTAGCGGTATGCGAAGCCATCGAAAAAACATGCAGCGTACAACCAAAAATAAAATGGGTAAACGACCTTTTCCTAAACGGGAAAAAAATCTGCGGCATATCCACAGAAGCAGTAACAAGCCTCGAAAGCGGCGAAATCGAATGGATAGTAGTAGGCATAGGCGTAAACTTTTCCCCGCCCGCCGAAGAAATCCCCGCAGAACTAAAATCCATAATAGGCACAGTATTCGAAAAACCCACAACTACCAGAAACCACCTGACAAGCGAAATAATCACCCGCATGTCAAACCTCGACACCAACGGCGACGAAAAAGAACTGCTGCAAAACTACCGCAGCCGCCTGATGTTACTGGGAAAAAAAATAACGGTAGCCGCCGCAGGCCATTCCTACGAAGCCACCGCCATAGATATCGACGATACAGGCCGCCTGATAGTAAAAACCAACGACGGCAAAACTCAAGCATTATCATCGGGAGAGGTAAGCGTTAGGCTAATTTCTTCCTAAAATTATCCGCCTTACAATCGCCCATAGTAACCGTAACGGAGGGGATTCAAAACGTCGAGCCACTTTTTTCAAATCCTCGCGAATGGGAAGATATTGCGGGCATAATTTTTCGCATTTTCCGCATTGATTACAAAGGCGAACGCTTATCGGATTTTTTGAAGTTAATGCAGACGTACTCGTCATATACTGTTGCATTCCCGTAAAAAATCCCTGCGCATAGCCGGAATTATACGCCGAAAAACACGCCGGAATATTTATCCCCTTGGGGCATGGCAGACAGTAGTTACAGCCCGTACAGTTAACCTTGTACGACTTTTTAAATATTTCCACGACTTCCGTATATGCGGAAATCTCATTACTCGAAAGCGGTTGGAAATTTTCCATTGAGCGCAAATTATCTTCCATGATTTGCGTACTGCTCATTCCGCTTAAAACCACTGTTACCTCGCTTTGATTCCACAACCACCGCAGAGCCCAATCCGCAGGAGAACGCGAAATGTCGGTCTTTGCAAATACCTCTGCGGCTTGTTTTGGCAAACCCGTCGCAAGCCTCCCGCCCAAAAGCGGCTCCATGACTATCACGGAAACATCTTTCTCCGCGGCGGCGAGTAAGCCTGTTTTGCCCGCTTGGTAATTTTCGTCGTAATAATTGTACTGTATCATACAGAAACCCCAGTCGTAGGAGTTTAAAGCATTGATAAAATCTTCACACGTGCCGTGGTGAGAAAACCCGATATTTTTAATTTGTCCCGATTTTATTTTGTCGTCTATCCATTGCTCAATCCCCATTTTTCGCAGCCTGTCCCACCCCGCAAACTCCGAAACGCCATGGATAAAATAATAATCTACATAATCCGTTTGCAACCTGCGAAGCTGCTCATCAAAAAACTTATCAAAATCCTCCGCATTTTTGCAAAGAATATAGGGCAGTTTAGTGGCAATATACACGTCTTTTCTTTTGTCATGTTTTGCCAAAATTTTGCCCAAAGTAACCTCGCTGTTTGGGTAAGCGTAAGCCGTATCAAAAAAATTTACACCGCCTTCAATCGCGGCTAAAATCATTCGCTCCGTCTCCGCCTTGTCACGCGGAAAACGCATACATCCCAGCCCAAGCGCGGAGAGTTTATTGCCCGATTTTTTATCTTCGCGGTATTGCATACTACCCCTACCCACGATTATTTGCCTCGATAATCTCGCTTAGCGAAACATCGGGATGACGCCAACGCTTATTGCTTCTTTCGCTTTTTAGGTGGATTGCATTTTGGGGGCATAGGTGAATGCAAGCGTAGCATTTTTCGCAGTCGTTGCCGAATGTTACATTATCTTTTACGGTGATGTTGTGCGCAGGGCATACCTTGGTGCAAATATCGCATTTTGTACAGTTGTCATTTACGATATATTTTGGGGCGTTTTTATTGAAGGGTAAGGCTGTAATAATCGAAGTGAAAATGTCTTTGCATATGCACGACGGGTTGGTATCCATACGCTTGCGGTTTTGGATATCACTTATTATTTGGCTTAACTTTTCGTCAATTTTCTTTTTTGGGATTTTTGCGATTTGAGAATTCATTTCAAAAATATTTAAAAAGTTATCGACCATGAGGATTTCGTTAAGATAGTCAAAGTCCTTCGTTTTCATTTTCTTTTGCAGGTTTGACATTGTAGAAAGTGCCATGTTTCCGTAAGTACCGATTGCAAATGTGTAGTCCGCTTCCAACTTTGCCTTCTCCAAGAATCTGCTTACCATCCCCGGCGGCGTGAAAACATATATCGGAAACACAACGCCGATTACATCATCTTTATAATGCAGGTTTTCTCCGTCTACTACCTTCGGAATGGAAATTAAATTACCCCCGATTTTTTTTGCAACCGCCAACGAATTGCCCGTGCCTGTAAAATAAAATATTGTCATTTGCCAATCCTACCTCCCTTATTTATTATTTCGAAAAACATATCTATCTATTTCTTCCAAAACCCACTCGTCCCCCGTCAGGTGAAAAGGCTCATAACTCAATCTAATAAAACCTATGATATCCTTATCTTTATCCAACGCCAAAAACTCGTCGGGTGTCAGGCTATGCCTCTCCATAAACAACCGCGAAAAATGAGCCTGCAAAAAAAGAATCGGATTTACGATTTTCTTATAATTCATCTATATCACCCATTTCTTCCAAAAACATGTCATATACATAGTCTGTCATCTCATAGCATAATCCGGTTTCCGTATTGTTTAACGTACTGTAGGTTTTTGAGGCGATAACCCTTTTTAGAGATTCGTCGAGAGAAATTCCCTTTAACGCAGAGTACCTTTCGCTGATTTGCGTTACGTCAGCATCTATTATTGTGCTTGGACTTTTCATATCTTTTTTGCCTCCCCTTTTTGCTTCAATAACTCCGCGGAATCATTATCGGAAAAATATATCTGCGGAGGCAATTTGTCGGCTTCGATAAGCTTTAATGCCGTCTCTATCGCCGGGTCACTGTTAATATCGCCGTACAGTCCATCAAAATATGCTTTTAGCACCAGAGAAGTATCGTCGTCGGCAGTAGGACCAATAATCACGCTGTAATCATGCACACGTTCTTTTGCTTTGCGATTGTCTAAAACAAATTTCATCCATTCTATGTCGGCTTGGGTAAATTCCTTAACTTTAAATTTTGCCTTGAGCAGACTCACGTCAAATTCATATGTGTATAGATATGCGTCTGCTTTTCGATTGTATCGCTCACGCTCTATGCGTTTGTTTCTTTCGGCCAACTGCCTTGCATGGGTCGGGTTTTCTGTGACATAAAACCCGCGCCCAAAATCTTTATAGGGCTTTCCCATGCCAACATCTATTTTGTCAAATAAAATTGTGCTGCCATGGTATACCGTAATCATTTTGCTCATGAGATGACAACCCCTTCCCCGATTATTATAACCCACAATCATGGCATTTGCACTTAATAACATACCCTGTTAAAATGAGTACCTACGGACATTTTTAAGGAGTTGACAAAACATGTACGAAAAAGTTTCTACAGGGTTAAATTTTGCCGAGCGCGAGAAGGCGATTTTGGAGCTATGGCGAGAAAAAGATGTTTTTGGATTAAGCATTAGACACCGTGAAAACTCTGAGGTTTTCACGTTTTACGACGGGCCGCCGACTGCTAACGGCCACCCGCATATTGGGCATATAATTACGCGTACGGTAAAGGATTTGATTCCGCGATACAAGACAATGAAGGGCTACCACGTTCTGCGAAAAGCGGGCTGGGACACCCACGGCCTTCCCGTTGAGTTGGAAATAGAAAAGCAACTCGGCATAAGCGGCAAGCCCGAAATCGAAAAATACGGCGTAGAGCCGTTCATAAAAAAATGCAAGGAAAGCGTATGGAAATACGAGGGTCTATGGCGCGAGATGAGCGAGCGCGTAGGCTTTTGGGCGGACATGGACAACCCATACGTGACGTACCACAACGAGTATATCGAGTCGGTATGGTGGGCATTGTCGGAGATTTTTAACAAGGGGCTGATTTACAAAAGCTACCGCGTTGTCCCCTACTGCCCACGCTGCGGCACGCCGCTTTCCAGTCACGAGGTAGCGCAGGGCTACAAGGACGTAAAAGAAGATTCCGTAATAGCAAGCTTTAAGGTGGCGGGAGAAGAAAACGCCTATCTCCTCGCCTGGACAACCACGCCCTGGACACTCCCATCCAACGTCGGCCTATGCGTCAACCCCAAGGAAGAATACGCAAAGGTTTCCCACGACGGCAAAACCTACATCATGGCAAAGGCCTTAGTGGAATCCGTTTTCGGAAGCCAAGAAGAAAAAGGCTGGAAAATCATAGAAACAACCACAGGCAAAGCCCTCGAAGGTTTAAAATACGAGCCACTTTTCGACTTTGCGGGAGACGAGACCAACAAAAATTACTGCACGGTAGTAAACGACAGCTATGTAACCCTTTCCGACGGAACAGGAATCGTACACATAGCACCCGCATTTGGTGAGGACGATGCCCGTATTTCCAAGGCGTACGACCTTCCGCTTTTGCAATTTGTAGACGCGCAGGGTAACTTCACAACAGAAGCACACCTATGGACGGGCAAATTTGTAAAAGACGCCGACCCGCTAATCATCCGCGAGCTAAAAGAACGTGGCCAAATGTTTAAAAAACTAAACTACGAGCATAGCTACCCCTTCTGCTGGCGTTGCGACACTCACCTACTCTACTACGCCCGCGATGCATGGTTTATCCGTACAAGCAGCCTTCGCGATAATCTAATGCAAAGCAACAGCGATGTAAACTGGCTGCCTTCACACATGAAGGAGGGCCGTTTCGGTGACTTCTTGGAAAACGTAATCGACTGGAGCATAAGCCGCGAACGCTATTGGGGGACACCGCTCCCCATTTGGGTATGCGACGACGAAGACTGCGGGCATTTGCACTGTATCGGCAGTATCGCGGAGCTGAAAAAGCTAAGCCCGTCAACACCGGACGATATAGAGCTGCACAAGCCATATATCGACGCCGTCAAAATCCCCTGCCCCAAGTGCGGCAAAAACATGACACGCACACCGGAGGTTATCGACTGCTGGTTTGACTCCGGCTCAATGCCCTTTGCGCAATGGCATTATCCTTTTGAGAATAAGGAGATGTTTGAGAAGCAATTTCCGGCGGATTTTATTTCCGAGGCTGTAGACCAGACGCGGGGATGGTTTTATTCATTGATTTCCATTTCCACCATGCTATTCAAAAAATCGCCTTACAAAAATGTAATCGTGCTGGGGCATGGCCTGGACGAAAACGGCCAGAAGATGAGCAAATCCAAAGGCAACGCCGTAGAACCCATGGAAGCCTTGGAAAAGCACGGAGCGGACGCCATCCGCTGGTTTTTGATTTCATCCAGTGCTCCGTGGTTAAACTTCCGCTATTCCGACGATGCCGTTACCGAGGGCGCACGCCGCTTTATGGGGACGCTATGGAATACCTATGCATTCTACGTGCTGTACGCCGAGATTGACCAATTTAACCCATATGCGCACCCCGACGTAGAGCCGTCCGTCATGGATAAATGGCTGCTTTCGCGGCTTAACACGCTAATCAAAAAGGTGGACAGCGCGTTGGAACGCTATGAGCTAACCGAGCCTGCACGTGCGCTGGACGCCTTTGTAGACGAGATGAGCAACTGGTATTTGCGCCGCAGCCGCGAGCGTTTTTGGGCGTCGGGAATGCCCGACGATAAAATAAGCGCGTATAAAACACTCCACCACGCACTTGTCACCGTGGCAAAGCTTGCCGCACCTTTTGTGCCGTTTATCACGGAGCAAATTTATCAAAATTTGGTAGTAGGGTTGCAAAACGGCGCGTGCGCTTCGCTTACTTGCGCCTTAGATGTTTTGGATAAAACCGCTCCAAGCAGCATACACCTTGAGGATTTCCCGATTTCGGATGACAAATTAATAGACGCCACCCTGGAAGCAGAAATGGCAACCGTAATGGAAATCGTAGTCCTCGGTCGCTCCGCACGTAACGCCGCAAACATCAAAACGCGCCAACCAATAGCACGCATGATGGTGGAATCGCCGCTCGAAAAAGTGCCAAGCGACGATATGGACGCAATCATCCAAGAAGAACTTAACATCAAAACATCCTGCTACATGGATAGCGTTTCCGAGTACTTTTCATACAAATTCAAACCACAGCTTCGCACACTTGGGCCGCGTTACGGCAAACTCGTCCCCAAAATAACGGAGGCATTAAACACCGCACCAAACGACGTAATGGCGGCATTAAAAGCAGGCACATGGACAACCGAAATCGAAGGCACAGCCATAGAGCTATCCATGGACGACGTCCTCGTAGAAACAATACAAAAAGAAGGCTTTTGCGTAGCGAGCGAACGCGGCATAACCGTAGTCCTCGAAACAACCCTCACCCCCGAATTAATCGAAGAAGGCAACGTAAGCGAACTGATAAGCAAATGGCAAAACATGCGCCGCGAAGCCGACTTCGAAGTAACGGACACGATAAAAGCGGGTGTTTCTTCCAACGAAGGCGGGACACTTACGGGCGTGATACAGCGCAACACCACCGAGATTTCCAAGGTAATATTAGCCGACAGCATTACAGAATCCGCCCCACCCCAAGGCGCATATGTAAAAGACTGGAACGTAAACGGAGAAAAAATAGAATTGTGGGTTGTAAGGTAAATTGCGTACCCGCTTTAAGGAATTTTTGCACGGCATAAAGCAAATGCGCGGCACAAATGTATGGGTGTTTATCATGTACGGGCTGTTGTTTGACATGGTAAACAACCTGTGGCGTCCGTTTAGCGCACGGTTTTTGGAGAGGCTTGGCGGCGGCGAGTTCGAAATCGCGCTGCTCACCTCCTTGCCCGGTGCGGTTGCGGCTCTTGTTTTGCTACCCGGCGCGATTATTTTTCGTAAATTTACAAATAAGAAGCGGGCGACGGCGGCTTTTATTTTAATCAGCCGCGCCGTGCTTCTTTTTATTGCCTTTGTGCCGTTTTTGCCGCCTGCCGTACAGCCGCTGATGTTTTTGGTGCTTGTCGCAATTATGAATTGCCCCGACGCGCTTTCGCAGACATCATTGCAGAGCTTGCTCGGCACGGTTTTTAACGGCAGCAAACGCGGGCAGGCTATCGCGCTGCGTACAAAGTTTGGGCAAGCGGTAGTACCTGTTGTCACCATCTCAGCAGGGCTTGCGATTACATTTATCCCAAACGACGAGTACCAACGGATGGTACTGTACCAAATATTCTTTATAATCGCATTTTTGCTGGGAATCGTAGAGGTTTACGTATTTAACAAGCTGCAAGTGCCAACAGAACAAACGCCCGCAACAGACACCCCCGCAACAAATCGCGTTAATCTAAAAACAATATTTTGCGACAGAAAATTTTTAAGATTTTTTATCCCCGCACTTTTTTTCCTTTTTACATGGCAAGCGGGATGGCCGCTCGTCAACATTTTAATCATCATAGAGAAGGACGCGTCGGAGATGTGGCTGGCGATTATTGCTTTGGTCTTGGGTGCTACGGCGTTTTTTTCCGGCACGTTTTGGCAAAAGCTTTTGCATAAACGCGGCAACACCGTGATTTTTGTGGCTGCCATCGGCTTACTTGGGCTAAACATGTTTATTTTTCCGATTGTGCCAAACATGATGGTAATGGCGGCAATCCATGTAATCACGGGCTTTTCCGCCGTAGGAATAAACACCGCGTTGCTAAACGGCGTTCTGGAAGCCACGCCAAACGAAAACAGACTGATGTATCTGGCGTTTTTTAATACCGTCCAGAATATCAGCCTGTTTATTACACCGTTTTTTGCGTTTTGGTTATTTACCGTTACAGGTCTCACAGTCGCACTGTTTATAATAGGCGGACTAAGGTTTATCGCCATGGGTTTTGTGTGGTTTATGCTTCGGGAGGCAAAAAATGGAGAAATATGAGTTTAGATTCCACAACAAAAAGCGTATGTACAAGTTTATTTTTTTAACTTTCGCAACTTTTATTTCGACGATGGCAATTACAATAATTATTGAAGAAATTGGGGTTTTGTCGAATATTTTGGAGGCTGTGCTTTTTTTTCTTATGGGGATTGCAAGTATATCGTTTGCCTTTATCGCGATGTTTTTTTCAAATGCGCCGGGTTTTGGTATTTTGCACGAAAACCATGTAGAAATAAACCTAAACGGCAAAGAATACTTAATAAATTACACGGATTTGAAAAAAATCCATGACAAAGTCAAAATATTACCGGGTCTATCACAATACTGGGTATTCGAATACGGTGAAAACTCCACGTTAAAAATACACCAAGGCGAAGGCTTTAAAAGCAAAAACCTATACCCGCTAGAAAAATTTATTCTAGCACTAAAAAAACGAGTTAGCCCAAGGGTTTATATATCGTGAAATTTCAAGCTACAGCATGCCTATAAACGCCGCCTCAAAACGCTCGTTGTCCTCGGCGGTGCGCTTTGACGGGCCTTTTGTTCTTTTGCCGCCACGGCGGGCTTTCGCGCTTAGGTGGCGTTCCATTAGCAGCCTGTCCATGTTTTCGTTTGTGTAGATGAGGCCGTTTTGGTTAAGGGCTTTCGCGCCTTTGCCGAGTGCCATTGCGGCGAGGCCGTAGTCCTGCGTTACCACGATATCCTCGCGGCAAAGCAGACCCATAAGCGCGAAATCCACGCTGTCGGCCTGTGTGTCCACAGTGACAACCGTACTATAACCGTCGTTTATCTCATGCGCAGTATCGGTAAGCATGGTAACAGGAATCCCCCGCTCACGCGCCACACGCACGATTATCCCCTTAACGGGGCAAGCGTCCGCGTCTACAAGAATCCGCACAGCCTACCTAAACTCGTAATGCTTTTTAACGGGCTGTGTAACCTTCCACACACAAGACAAGCCCTTGGGAAATTCCACATAGTCCCCTGCCCCGAAGGAAACACTGCCGCCGTCAAAATTAACGGTAACTTCCCCCTCGGTAAGAATACATATTTCCTCGCTGTCATAGTACCAGTCGAACTCGGAGACTTTGCAGCCCCATGTGGGTTTGTTCATTAATTTTGCCTTGTCTTCTTCTGTGGCTTTTCTTACGGTAATGTTCATGTTTTTCGCTCCTTTGGATGCACGCGCTTCTAAAGTGGTAGCCAGTCCAGCACCTTTAAAATATATTCGTTCCAAAATTCCCAATTATGCGCTCCCGCGCTTTCGACATAGGTATGCGGGACATCATTTTCTTTTAAGAAATTATGATAACATCTGTTTGGCGCAATCAAGATATCTTCCGTGCCGCAGCATAGATAAATGTTAGGGATTTTCGCGCCTTTTTGCTTTAATTCATTTATTAAAAACTTGGGGTCGTTGTCGCTGCCGGGTATTTCTGCCAAATCACCGAAAACAGATTCAAAATAACTGCGCCGCCCTCTAATCGACGGAGTATCGCTTGTAAAATTTACTGCCCTGTCCACAATCAAAAACGCAGAAGACAAACCGGCAATAGCACCAAATGTTTCGTTATATTTTAAGCCCGTCCGTATCGCGCCGTATCCGCCCATAGAAAACCCTGCGATAAATGTATCCTCACACTTATCGGACAACTGAAACAATCCTCGCGTAATTTCAACAAGCTCCCGCCCGAAAAAATCTCCGTACAACGCGCACGCGTTTTCGTTATCCACGTGAAAGCTGTTGTCCGCAGAAGGCATAATAACCGCAAGCCCTCGCGCCTCCGCATAAGAAGCTATCCGGGAATTTACTATCCAGTCCATATAATTCCCTTTTTGCCCATGCAAAAGATACAGCGTTTTTACTCGCTTTTTCCCCACAGGCACAACCGCGTTAAACGCAACCTGCCGACAAAGGCTTTCGGAATAACAGTTTGCTTGCAAAAATGCCATTATATTTCTACCCCTGTCGCTAAAATTTCATCAACAAAGGGATTACCTCGTGCAATCTCTGATGTAGGAAAAGCGTTAGGCTCAAAATACGCGCCTTTATACCTACCGCAAATACTAAGAAGCTCCCCGATAATATCCACCCGTGTTTTGCCATTAAAATCACTAAGAAAAAAACAGATATCCACATCGCTGGCTTGTGTGGCTGTACCCTTTGCATACGAGCCGTATAAAATGACTTTATCCACAGGCAAAACCTGTTTTGCTTTTTGGGAATATTCTTCTGCAAGCACTCTTACGGCTTCAAAGTCAGCAACCATGCAAACACCTCCTTAGTCCTGTTGTGGATATCTTCTGCTTCGTCCTTGTCCACTAATGCGCCGGCAGTGCTTAAAAAATCAGGATACCTATCTGCCATATAATATTTTGACAAAGTTTGAAACAATCGATACTTGTCTTCATCAAATAAAATGTCGGAGCTGTCTTCTATTCGATTTGCGAGCATTTCAATGTTGTGTGTCCTTGGGACATTGCCCTCTACATATAGGCTATAAACACCTTTAACTAATTTCTCCACTGCTTGCTGGCACATAAACAAAACATAAAACCATCGTCCCGTTTCAAACATTGCTTGCGCCGCATCCAAATCACGCTCGGCATACGATTTCCAATGGTCGAATTTCTCCTGCGGTGTCATTGCAACAACCTCAACAAATCCATCAACCGCTCAAGGTCTTCATTTGAGTAATACTCTATCTCGATTTTGCTTTTCTTTGGGCCGGGGATGATGTTTACCTTTGAGCCTAGCAGGTGTTTAAGTTCGTTTTCTGCGGAGCGCAGGGCTTTTTCTGCGTTTTCTTTGGCTCGCTGGGCTTCCATGTTGGGCTGTACGTCTTTTTTGGCTTTTTTGGC
>WQRQ01000065.1 GCA_009786685.1 Defluviitaleaceae bacterium | reverse complement strand
AGTCCAAATTTCTCCTGTTGATGCAGATATATACGGAGGCGTGGTTATGACGCTTCCGCTTCGTGCCGCAGACATAATCCACCAATCCCTGTCTTGCGAAACGAACCAATAAGGAGGCTCCCAAAACCCGCTGTCATAAAATCCGCCATCTGCCTTAGTTATCCAGAGGGCTTGTATAAAATCATACCGATTGAAATAATGAACAACAACATCTTGATAATGGCTTCTGTTCACAAGTGGCAAGGTCTCGGACAGATTTGTTATGATTTGCACTGCTTCTTCAAACCACGCATCCATATGCTGTGCGTGAATCATCCGGTCGCGGTAGGCACTTTCCAATATACTCTCATGCACAATATTTCGCACGAGAGTGTTAATAAAAACAAAGCCAAATATCAAACCAAGGGTGGTAAACAGCAACATCCCCAATAATAGCTTGTGTGATAGGCTCAATTGACTTCCTCCGTAATTTTTTTGACTTCGGTGGTTTCGCATTTTGGTTTGCGGCCCGGTTTTTGTTTAATGGTGCGAGTGGGTTTTTCGGCATCTTCGGGAATCGCCCATGCGTGTCCGAATTTTACAACACCATCTATCATATTTTCAACGCACCATACCTGCACCATGCGGTCTGATACGTTCCATTGCTTGGCTTTTTCTTTGGCGGTCATGTATCCAATCATAAAATTATTGCCTCCGTTTTCTATACGGAAATGTTGAATTTACAGCTTCAAATGCTAATTTAATTATATTCGCTTCATCGTAGTCCGTCAAGGTTTTTCGTAAAAGGCAAGCAAAGCAGGCGAATCCGTATATATGTTTCTTCCGGAAGCTCAAATACTTGGCTTGGCTTTGGTAATTAATGTTGTCAAAGGGACACTTCTCTCGACAACTTTCCTGTGCTTATGCGGGTCGGAAAGCTTTTGGCCAAAAAAACAAATATTGTTTCCAGTCCACTGACATAGTCGTCTGCACCGTGTAGGTTTTCATGTGTTCCAACGGCAACGACGCTCATGCCTGCGGCTCTGGCGGCCTCGATACCCGCAAGGGCGTCCTCAAACACGATACAACGCACGGGCGAAACACCGACCTCTTGCGCCGCAAGAAGAAAAACCTGCGGGTCAGGCTTGGCTAGCTCCGCCTTGTTACCATCAATAATTGCATCAAAAAGTGACGAAACGCCTAACTTATCTAATATGGTTATGGCGTTTTTGCTTGCACTTCCGATTGCGGTTTTTATTCCGCGGGCGCGTAGTTTTTCTACTAATTCTCGTGCGCCGGGTAATAAATCATCCTTGGTTAACGCGTCGATGTACTCCATGTACTTGTTATTTTTTTTAGCCGCAAGCCGCTCCTTCTCTTCTAAGGGAAGAGATAACCCGCCAACCTCCAGCAAAATTTCCAGGGAGGCCATGCGGGATACACCCTTTAGCCGCTCATTATGCTCTTCCAAAAATTCAAAACCTAAGTCGGCAGCCAGCTCCCGCCACGCAAGATAATGATACTTTGCAGTATCCACTATCACACCGTCAAGGTCAAAAATCACCGCATCAAAATCGAAAACATTCATGCTTTGCCACCCGTCCCCACCAAAATTTCATGTCTTTTTCCGCGATTATTAATCGCCAGCTTTATCGAGCGTATCTGCTTAGGTAAGCATGGGTTTAAAGTAAAGCCCTCGTCAGTAATCCGTAATCCGCAAAAGCCGTACAATAAAGTCAAAATAGTACCGCCCATGCCGGCTAAATGCAGCCCATCCTTGGTGTTTTTATGCAAATTATCCAAATCCAAGCGTGCATTTTTTAAAAAATAATCATACCCCTTATCCACATCTCCGATACGAGTAAACATTATCGAAAACGCCGAAAACGAAAGGGAAGAATCATGGGTAGTAACCCCGTCATAATACCGTACTGTGTTTTCTGTGGTTTGCAAATCCTCCTCATCGGGTAACAGCATAAGTGCAAGCACCGCGTCTGCCTGTTTGCAAACCTGATAGCGATAAATGGTTAGCGGGTGAAAATGTAATAACAGCGGATGCCGCTCAGTGTCACCCCAGTACGGCCACTGCGCCTTTTGTAAAAAATCTCTGTCTTGTGCAACAAGCCTCCGCTCGTTATCTACGGGCTTTGCCATGATACTCGCCAGCCGCACGTAAGACGCTGTTTCGTCGTCACTCACGCCCAGCCGCTCTGCCACCTTATTAACCCAGGTAAACAAAAACTTAACCATCACATTGGTATAATAATTATCACACACCAGCGCGGTGTACTCGTCAGGGCCTGTCACCATGTCGATATGAAATTCGCCGCCTGCCTCATGCCCGACTTCAGCAAAAAAACGAGCTGCTTCCAGTAAAATTTCATACCCGCCGTTTTTGAGCAAATCAACATCCCCGGTACATCTGTAATACGAAATAACAGCGTACGCAATATCCGCATTAATGTGATGCTGTGCCGCTCCCGCCTCAAAAAACGGCGAACATTCCCGCCCGGAAATTGTCCGCCACGGGAAAAGAACACCCCTGTCATAACCAAAAGCCTTCCTGTTTTCCTTAGCCGCAGGCAGGGTATTTATACGAAACTGCAAAATCTCCTTGGCCAGCTTAGGCGCGAAAAATAAAAACACAGGAAACATATACATTTCTGTATCCCAAAAAACATGCCCCTCGTAGCCGCTGCCGGACAGTCCTTTAGCCGCTATGCTTCGATGTCCGCCCGTTCCCAGGCTGGATAATAGCGTATACGTGCCAAAATTCACACTGCTTTCAATATCCAAATCAGAATCAATTTCGACCCGTGCCGTATGCCAAAAATCAGATAAATAATCCCGTTGCATTTCCTTCAACTTATCAAAGGATATATCAAGCCCCATGTGCGAAACATCATCAAATGCATAGCTAAAAATTTTGGTATAAGTATCACCGTCCAATGTATGACAAATCGTAACACGTCGCCTGTCACCGGACACACGACCCTGCATACGCCAGCATACCTCGGCTGAAAGACCGCTTTCGTGAGCTTTAAAGCTCACAAAATCATCCCCGCATTCTACCACCTCAACCTGTTGGATTGCGTGGCTCATGCGGGGGTCGTTTGGGTCTATTGTTTTTACTGGGCAAAAATTTACATGTGTTTCCAAGGTAATTTCTTCGTCGTGATTCAATTTTTCAAATTCGTATCTTACGGCAAAAATATTCTTATACGCAAAGGAAGCCAGTCGCGTTATCCCAATCCGCGTTTTTCGCCCCGCAGGTGATGTCCAAACCAATTCGCGAAAGGTGCAACCCGCCTCCATATCCAACCAACGCTGAGAATCATCCACCCGCCCAAGGTCTACCCTAAACGGCTCACCACCTATATTAATAAACGTAGTTTGCCCGTCAGGCACAGAAATCATGGTTTGAGCCATCTCTGCAAAGCCATGAAATTTTTCGGCATATTCTATTTTCCGTGTTTCATAAAAACCATTTATATAGGTTTCGCGGTTGGTGGCAAAATGCGTATAATACGCCTCCTCCAAATTTCCGCGTACCCCAATAAATCCGTTTCCGTTAAATAAAATGCTCTCGGCTTTTTCCAGCGTAGCTGCATTATAGTCATTAAGATATATCCTCACCCTTTAACAGCTCCATCCACCATGCCCTTGATAATATATTTTTGCAGGAATATAAAAATAATAACCACAGGCAGCATACCCATCAGCGTAGTGGTCAAAATCAAATCCCACCGCCGTACAAAGCTACCAACAAAATGCTGTACCGCCAGCGGAATAGTCTGCACCGCATTACCCGTACCAAGCACCATAAGCGGTAGCAAAAAGTCGTTCCAAATCCAAATACCGTTAAGAATCATAACCGTAACAGTAATGGGCTTTAAAACAGGGAAAACAATGCTAAAAAATGTTTTGGCAGAGCTACAGCCATCGATTTTGGCGGCTTCCTCCAGCTCCAGCGGGATACCCTTGATAAATCCGTGATACAAAAAAATCGACAACGGAGTACCAAAGCCCATATATGCCAATATTATGCCCGGGTAATTTTGCAAAAGCCGAAACGGTGTGTTGATAAGCCCCGTAAAAACTTCGATTCTGTGAAACCAAGACACCAGCGGAAACATTACAACCTGAAACGGAATAACCATAGCCGCTACAAAAATCATAAAAATCACGGTAGACAGCGTAGATTTTGTCCTAACAAGCACCCATGCCGCCATAGAAGAAATAATAACCAACGCAAAAACAGATATTATTGTAATAATAGACGATGAAATAAATGATGAAGTATATCTGACAACCTGGCTGGCCATTACTGCTTCTATGTTTGTAAATATCCTTGCAGGGTCCTCCGGCAACGCCAGCGGGTCTACGATAATATCCAAAACGGGCTTGGCAGAATTTATCAAAACAATCACAAACGGGAGCATGTATATGATAAGAACTAAAATAGCAACGATTTCCAATGCGTACATTTTAAGTTGGTTTTTCACATCTCCAGCTCCTTCCGCTTGTTAAAGTAAACTTGTATCAGCGCAACTAAAGCCAGTGTAACAAAAAACACAACAGCCCTTGCTTGTCCTTGGGCAAGCTGGCGTACTGTAAATGCGGTATTGTAAATGTTGAGTGCCAACAGCTCCGTAGTAGGGATAGCCTGCCCCATAAACATGCCCGCAGGCCCGCCCGCAGTTAATGCCATGTTTACGTCAAACTGTTGGAAAGACCTTACCAAAGTTAAAAACATAGCCACGGTAAATGCAGGTGCAACAAGCGGCATAATTATATTACGTACCCGTTGTAAATAAGTAGCCCCGTCAATTTGTGCGGCTTCAATAAGCTCGGCAGGCGCGCTTTGTATAGCCGCCACGTAAATCATCATAAAAAAGCCCGCATTCTGCCAAACTACAACAAGAACAATAGCAAGCAAAGCCCATTGACTATGCCCCAGCAAAGACGTAGCCAAAAAACCAATACCCAAATTGCTACCCACTTGCGTAATCGCGCTGTTAAAAATAAATTGCCAAATATAACCCAAAATAATTCCGCCGATGAGATGCGGCATAAAAAAAGCGGCGCGATACAGCCCTACCAACTTTAGCTTGTTAGTAACAAGCAAAGCCAAGCTAAACGCCACCACATTTACAACAATAATATTAATAACCGCAAACGCCACTGTTACCAAAAACGAGTGAAGAAACCTCGGGTCGTTAAACACAGCGGCATAATTTGCAAAGCCTACAAAGTTTACATCTGCGCCCCCCGTCATGGCATTCCAATCCGTGAAGGAATAATACACGCCAAAAATAAAAGGCACAATAATTACAATCACAAAAGAAAGCACAGCGGGCAGCAAAAACATAAAGAAAGTCACCATCATCAACCCCTAGTTTATAAAAATGCCGGGGAAGGATAGCCACCCCGGCATTTTTAATTATATTTTAGAATTAATTTAATGCAGCTACAGCATTAGTAAACAATCGCGCAAACTCCGCAGCGTCGATTGCGCCCGATGCCATTAGCTCATAGATAGGGCCTAACGTGTCCATACCAAAGCCAGCGGGCATGTCATTTTGATGCCAAGCATAAACCGCACCACGCGCACTCCATTCGGTAACAGCACGCGACAATGGGCCGGCAGGTGAATAAGGAACAGAGTAAAATGCAGGTACAGCACCGGCATATACAACCATGTAACGATGACCCTCAGGCGAACCGGCCATAAATTGCAGGAACGCTAAAGCCGCTTCATGATTATCAGAGCGCGGGTTTACCAAGTACCAAGACGGCGCACCCACAAAAATACCGTTAACATTTGTTGGTAAAAACGCATGTGGTACATAGCCCATTTCAAAATTTACGCCCCACTCTTCAAATACAGGGTCAATCCAGTTGCCTTGATGAATAAAGGCAGTGCGTTCTGTAGCAAAATCACCTATTTGGTCGTCAAACCCACCTACGAGCATTGTTGAGGGGTTAGCAAATTGGAATAGTAAATTGTAATACTCAGCGAAATAAAGAAGGCGTTGTTCATCCACTTGACCGTTATTAAGCATATCAATGATTCTTGTATCTTCATAAGCAAGACCCAATGACAGGTATGCGTTTGTACCATGCAGACCTGTTACCCAAGTCATGCCGGGGCCGGCCGCCATAGATACAACAGACACAAGGCCAAGCTCATCGCGCATTGCGTCGATAGTTTCAAATGCGTTGCGGATTGCGTTTACATTGGTAAGTGTGGCAGGGTCTATTCCGGCTTCACGCAGGATGCGTGTATTATAACCTAAGCCCCAGCCTTCCAAAGCCACGGGGAAGCCATATACGCGACCGTTGTAGCGGAATTCCATGCTGGTATCATTTACCCAAGGCTGGTCAGACATATCTAAAACACGCCCCCCGGCTTGTGCCGCCAAAAAGTCTGTCATGCCTTCAAATACGAAAATTTCCGGCTCGTCACCACCTGCAAGCAATGCCGCGAGAGAAGGCGCGTACGGTGTTTCGCCACCAAAGGAGTGGATGTTAACCCTAACACCAAACATTTCTTCATACAGGCGGGCAAAATCGCGAAGCGCGCCGTCAATTTCTACCTTGTTGTTAATAAGTGTAATTTCTACGTCTTGGTCACCTGCTTGGTCATTGCCACATGCGGCGAAAATTGCCAAAGCTCCAATTAGGGTAAGTAGTAGCATAAATATTTTCTTGCTCATTTTTTGTTGCCTCCTTGTTTTTTATTTGATTTTGTAAGTAACTGCTTTAAAATCCACATCCAGCCGTGCTTTGTTTCCGTTTAGTTCCCATTCGAGATACATCTCATGGTTGTTTCCGCCGACAGTAAGCCTCGCACCTTCGCCAAAAGCCGCACAAGTATTACGGAATCTGAGTAGCTCTAATTGCTTTATTGTCAAATCATTCGTTAGTGCAGATTCGGCTTGCGCTGCTGTGAGGTTTGTTCGGTTTATCTCTTTATGTCCGCTTACGCCGGAACGCTCTACTGCGTCATAATCGTTTTTACCGCCAAACAAATCAAGATACCAAACTTGCGGTTTGCCCGGCATAAAAATCTGCAAAGCTCTGGCCAAGAGCATTTTGTCGTCATCCTCACCCAAGGCACTGTAGTACGTCGCATTTACTTGATAGTACATATTTTTACTGCCCAGCAGGTCTTTTACATATCCCCCCCTTTCCACGATTATTTTGATAATATCTTCTATTTCGGAATTGGGAATCAATCCGCGAAGGTCCAGTAGGGGAATGCCATCATGGCAACCCAGCATATTTACTGTTTTCAGGCCTTTTTCTTGAATATCGTTAATCCACTGTAAAATGTATCGGCAGTCATGCTTTTCTATCGCATGGATAAACAGACCCGGCATAAAAAAGTCGTATATTAAATAACCCTCGCTTGCCAGCTTCTCATGTATCTTTCCTCCATACTCGGAATGGATTTCCGGGAGCAGTGTAAGATTATATCTTGTTGCGATTTCGCGAACCCGCTTTAGCAAATCCCATGTACCCGGGTCATTCATAAAATTTCTTGCGCCCGGTTCCTTAGAGGCATATGCAAAAGCGTCCAGGCGTACTATCTTAGAGCCATACTCTGCCAGCTTTTTTAATGTATCCTCGTAAAATTCCCACACACGGGGGGATTTTACATTCAAATCCATTTGCCCCAAAAAGCTACGGTGAGAATTTTCTATTTTCACCTCTTGATAAAATGTGTTCCAGTAAGGCTTTTCTGTGCCATCGGGCATCGGAACCATAAGAAGGGGCATCCCCGGCTTGCGAAAATGCATATCTTTTATATGCTCCGGGTATGGCTGAATATATCCATCGACTAAATCACCATAACCCTCCCAAAATTTGTTCCAGTCTATGAAAAAATCCTTATATTCAGACGCTTTGCCCTTTTCCAAAATATCTTGAAACTGCTCAGAAAGCACAGATGCGTGATTAAGCACAAAGTCCAGTTTTAGTCCCACACCCATTTTCTTTAAGTCGATGAGATTCATTGCATTAGCCAAACTCTCGTTTAAATCATAGCTTATAATCGAAAATCCTCTGTCTAAATCCGAATTAAAAATACTGGGCAATATATAAAAATCTGTAAAAACTCCGTTAAGCAGAGAATGGTTAAGTAATTTTATGCATTCGCTAAGATTGCCCCCTATGCTGTCGGGGTAGGCGTTTAACATAGGCCCGTTCATTTAAATGCTCCTCAACAACTCATTTTTTGCGGACAAAATTAATTTTGCTCTATGCGCTTGGGAGAGTAACAACTCGGATTCGATACCGAGTACCCTCATAACAAATGGGCTGTCAGTACCCTTGTCCCGCGCTCGCGCCTTGCGGTGAGCTAAGGTTTCTTCCGGTGTGCTGTACAGAAAAATGGGTATGTCCACACCTCGTAAATTATCGTTATTTCCATGAGTCCATTCAATTATAAGTACTTTAACATCGCGCATGTTAACAGGCTCATACCATATAGAGCCTTCTTCTCTGCCCATTCGTTTTAATAAAATTTCATCTGCACCGTTTTTAAAATCGGAAATAATCTTTGATATTTCGCCAAAATTTATTTCATTATATGTTCCCAAATACCTTTTTAGTCCACTGTCGCCACCCTGCTGATATGTTGAGAGCCAAGGATTTTCCTTAGTTTTATTTGGGTCGGAGTCTGTTCCCTGTGCCATCAGCTCAGAGAGAATTTCTCTGTTAACTTGGGTATAAACACCGCGGGCAATCATCTCGGCTATGCCCTCCATGCGAAAAACATTTAAGCGTTCTGCGTCATTATACTTAGGGATGCGGTGGGGATAATTGTCGCCGGATAATACATAAACTCCTATGCCCGCCTGATTTAACATGTAACCAATTAACGAAGCCGTTTCCGTCTTTCCGACCCCTGAACCTCCACATACAGAAACCACAGCCCGCTCATTTTTATTATCACCGGTGACCGACTCCAGCATTGGCAAAAGCGGCGGGAGTAAACAGTTTGCCTTTTGTAAATGGCCTTCTCCGATAACTACCTTGTCACCGGGCATATCGCCTATAGGGATGTCATCAATATCGGGGATAGTGCTTATCGGATTTTGTGGTGAAATTGACTTCATGCATATATTCCTCCCGTATGACAAGCGGTTGCCATATTCACAATTACAATGTAAACAATAAAAAATAAATTGTCAAGCGTAATTGCTATGTAAATACAAACAAAAATACAGGATATAATTTGTGCAATATGTACAAGTGGCAGCAGGGCTGCCCATTTAATAGCTTCTTTTAATTAATTCGACAGGTAAAACATGCTCGCTATCGTATTCTTGATATGTCCCGGCTATTGCGTCCAGCAGTATATCAGTTGCAAGTCTTGCCATTTTTTTAATCGGCTGCCTAATTGTGCTTACTCCTCCGCACAAGCCGGTAAACATAGAAGCTCCGTCATATCCGACGATTTCCATATCAATCCCTTTTTGTTTACAGCAGGCATATATGATGCCGGCCAGTGTATCGCCTGCGGCAAAAGCACCATCTATTTCCGGAGATGCACTAAGATAATCTGCAACCTTACACCTTTGATAGACTTCATCTTCATCAAAGCTTGCCTTCATCACTCTCGGAGTTTTTCCATACTTTAACATGGTATCAATGTAACCCTGCATTCGCAGGTCACATTTTTTAATTTCCTCCTCGGAGCTTCCTGTAAAGTGTACAATGTTTTTGCATTCTTTTTCAATCAGGTACTCTGTCGCAAGACATGCACCCCCATAGTTGTCGGAACGGACAATCGGTACCTTGCTTGAAACAAATCGGTCTATCGCGACTATAGGCAGGTTGGCACTTTGATATATACTGCTTGGGCGGTTTCTTGAGCCCACAATTATACCGTCTACTTGGTTAGCCAAAACCATTTTTAGGTAGTTGGATTCTTTTTCCTCATTATTGTATGTGTTGCATATTAGAGACTTGTAGCCACGCGATGCCAAAGTCGATTCTAATTCGGACACTATCTCGCCATAAAACGGATTTGTGACATTAGGAAACAGCAATCCCACAAAATTAGTTTTGTTGCCAAACAAAGAGCGGGCAATTTCGTTTGGAAAATAGTTTAATTCTTCCATTGCATCATTTACTTTTTTTCGAGTTTCTTTACTTATATACCCTCTGTTATTTAATACACGGGATACTGTCGTAAGGGATACTCCTGCCTTTTTTGCGACATCGCCAAGTTTTACTTTTTCCATTGTTTTGTCAGCTTCCTTTAGAATATTAGTTAGATGCAGTTTAACAGTTTATTATATATACTGTCGAGGGGCAAGGCTTTACCCTATTGAAATCAATGTTGTCAGGGGGACAGTTCTCTCGACAACTTTCCTGTGTTTATGCGGGTTGGAATGCTTTTGGCCAAAAAAACAAATTTCCAGATTATACCTGCAAATGAAGCACAATTGTAATGGTTTGTCGTTGTTTGTAGTGATATACTTTTGACAAAATTAAAAATTTGTCAAAAAAGGGTTGTGTCGCTATGAGCTTGAAGAAACTAATTTGTGCGTTAATTATCGCGCTTTCGATTTTGCCTTCGCAGGTTTTTGTTTTTGCTGCGGAGGTTTCTTTGGCTGTGCCTGCTTCGGCAGAAATGCGCGGGCTGTGGGTTACTACCGCTTATAATTTGGACTGGCCTTCGCGGCGGGATTTGTCTAACGCGGAGATTAAACGCGAGGTGCATACGATTCTCGACCGCTCTGTGGCGCAGGGTATTAATGCGATTTTTTTGCAGGTGCGGCCTACTGCCGACGCTTTCCATCGCTCGGATATTTTCCCGTGGTCGCATTTGCTTACGGGTACGCAGGGACAAGCCCCCGCCGATGGCTTCGACCCGCTGGAATACTGGATTGAGCAATCCCACGCTCGCGGCATGGAAGTACATGCGTGGCTTAACCCGTATCGCATTACCTTCCCAAATCAGCGTATTACCGACCCTAATCAGCTTTCTGCAAATCACCCTGCTCGGCTTCGCCCTTATTTGACTATTGCATATGGTACGTCCTTGTTTTTCGACCCCGGTAATCCTGCGGCGCGTCAGTTGATTATTGACGGCGTGGAGGAGCTGCTTCTTAATTATGATTTGGACGGCATTCATCTGGATGATTATTTTTATCCCAGCCGTAACTTTCCCGACCAAGCTACCTTTGCGCGTTATGGTAACGGAATGGAACTCCACGACTGGCGGCGCGAAAATGTAAACGCGCTCGTGCGCGGATTGCAAGAAATCGTACGCGAAACAAGCCCCGACGCCCGCTTTGGAATAAGCCCCACAGCAATCTGGAAAAACGACACAACACACGAACTCGGAAGCGCGACGCGTGGTATGGAATCCTTCCATGCGGCGTATGCGGATACTCGCCGCTGGGTAACAGAAGGTTGGGTGGATTATATTGTTCCGCAGATTTACTGGTTTACGGGCTTCGAAATCGCTTGTTACGAAGTGGTACTAAGCTGGTGGGAAGACGTAGTGCGCGGCACAGACGTAAGCCTATACGTTGGCCTCGCCATATACCGCGAGGTGCAGGGCCGCGACAACTGGGAAGGCGAAATCGTACGCCAACTGGAGCGTAACGCTCGCTCGGATGTTGTGCAGGGGAGTATTTTATTCCGTGCGCGGTTTATGGACAGTGAGGTAGGGGCGCAGGTTGCCGCTTTCTATGAGCAGAATGTGCCTGAGCAAGTTACTGCGCTGCCTGTGACTGTACCTTCGGACGAGGCGATTATAGCGACGCCTGAGGTGCGTATGGATAGGCTTATGGTGGTACAACCCAGGAATAACACCATCACCACTACTGATATAAGTAATTATTATTTCTTTGGCTCGGGTGTGCCGGGCGTGCCTATTTATGTAAATGGGCAACCGGTGACAAACCGCACAGAGGAAGGGTTTTTTAGCGTGTTTTTGCCTGTAGCTCGTGGGCAAAATACATTTACATTTAGGCAGGAAGGCCAGCCCGACGTTGTGCGCAATATCACAAATAACGCGCCCGCCGCCGCGCAGCCGCCCGCCACAATGGCAGCCGACATCATAAATATTTTCCCTGCGGCAGACGAATGGGCGCGTGTAGGCACAACGCTAACGCTTGCCGCCACAGCCCCCGCAGGCGCAACCGTCACCGCGCAAATCGGTGGCCAAACCATACAGCTAACGCAGGTTAATCCCGCATTAACATCAACCGCAAATAACCGCGTGCAGGCACGTTTTACGGGTAGCTTTACGCTAAACACAGACGCGCCCGCGGACGCAATCATAGATATAGGCCGCCCCGTGTACACCATGACATGGAACGGAATCACACGCTCGGCCACAGCGGGTGGCCAAATCCGTCAGCTTGGTTTGGAAGCACCCTTCTTTGCGGAAATCCTTGGTACTCCGTGGATGTTCCCCGGGGCGACTACCACGGGCGGCTCGCACTGGATGTTGCAGCAAGGCCAGCAAGACCGTGTAGCCGCAATCAGCGGAAACTGGACGCGCCTGGCCTCGGGCGGCTGGGTGGAAAGCGCGAATGTACGCACCTTCCGCGACACAAATCTTGTGCCGCCAAACGCGCTTGGATTTATGTCGGAAGGACGCTATGTAGTCGGCCAATTTGAGGACGCGATTGTATGGCAAGTTCCGTTCCACCCTGCTGTATACGCAGAATTCGACGGGCGCGAGCTTATCGTTACCCTCGGAATGCAAAATGTTGCCCCGCCGATTTTTTATAATTCAAACGAGACGATTTTTTCCGATATCAGAATCGGAACTCATAACGGCGCACCCGCGTATTTTATGACACTATGCGAAGGCGCAAACCTCGAAGGCTTTTACATGCAGTATTCCAACGGGCAGTTGGCGTTGATTTTGCGCCGCCGCCGTCCGCTTACACCCGGTAATTATCCCTTCGAAGGCTTTACTTTCGTAGTAGACGCAGGCCACGGCGGGCGCGACCCCGGCGCGGTAGGCCCCATGGGCGCGGCAATGACGGAAGCAATGCTGGTACTCACACATGCGCGAATGCTCCGCGACCGCCTGGAAATGCTGGGTGCGGAAGTAATAATGGTGCGCGACACCGACGTTTTCTACGAACTAATAGAGCGCGTACACGTAAGCCGCGCCGCAAAGCCCGACATGTTTATCTCACTGCACACAAACGCCACCGCCGAAACCACAAACGCCACAAACATCCACGGCTTTACCGTATGGTATCGCAATCCAAACAGCCACCCCGCAGCCCGCCTGTTTATGAACAGTATGCGCTACGTAAACCCCATAACAAACCGAAACAACGCCCCAAGCCAAGCAAACTTTTTTGTGTGTCGCCCTGTGTGGTCGCCCTCGATTTTGCTGGAGGCTAGTTTTACAAATAACATCCAAGATTTTTCGTGGATGATTAATCCACAGGCGCAGGTTGACTACGCATGGGGGATTGTGAATGCATTATTGAGGTACTACGGTGCGTAAAGCGAAAATTATAACGATAGTCATAAGCGCGGTTTTTATTGCCGCGCTTTTTTATATGCCTGTGTTTGCTACGCATGGGTTTAGCTCCATGGCCTTTAGAATTTTCGTGGACGGAAATCACCCCTTTGAGGTATGGGGCTATGGGTCGGGAGAAATTGATATTTCGCCGTCGCTGCGGCTGCGCGATGTCGCGTTTATGCTAAACGGAACGCCTGCGCAATTTGACATAATCATACCGCCCGAGGGCAGCGGCGTAGATTTTTGGATTAAACGAGGTGCGCCATATACGCCAAGCTTTACAGAATTACAGGAAATACGTGAGCGGCGTAATGCCTTATTTGGTGCATATGGTTTTCTTCCGGGAGATAGCCGCGGTTTTGTGCGTGACCCGTTTCAGCGGGTTACGATTGGGTTTGATGGTGGGGATTTTTCGGCTAATATTGTTTCAATCGTAGCCGTGGTTGATGTGGATGACACATTTTTTCCGTTGGAATGCCTCGCATATTGGCTGGGCTTTGAAATTAACGAAGGACGCTGGGGGTGGAATTTTTATATATCTACCACACCAAATAATCGCCCAACGCCAAGCCGACACATCACCCGTGATACATTCCCGATAGGCTCGCGGCAGGTTATTGCCGCACATACGCTAACTGTGCGTACGGGCGCAGGCGACCGATATGATGTTTTAACTTTTGTAAACAGGGGAGAAGAATTCGAGATACTGG
This sequence comes from Defluviitaleaceae bacterium, assembly GCA_009786685.1. Lineage (GTDB taxonomy): Bacteria > Bacillota > Clostridia > Lachnospirales > WQUN01 > WQVC01. Next base: position 910 of record WQRQ01000065.1, on the reverse strand, counting down.
ACTATAACGGAAGATTTGTTCAAATCTATACCAACAGGGGAAAGGGCTGGATATTTGCGGGATTTCTTTCGCGTACAACCCACGCCGCACCTCGCCCAAAAGCCGCCGTCTCGGACGCAGAGCTTTCCGCAGTGCTTGCCATGATAGGCGGGCGTTGGGTAGACCGTGTTTTCTATTATCCCGGTGAGGTTATTGGAATTAGCGATGCTATGCCTTGGAATATTTCGGTTTTGGGTGATGGTATTTCCGACAGCCTCTTGCCTGTTTCGCCGTTGGAATTTTTAATGGGGGCATTTCCGTTTGATATAAAACCGTTAAAATTGTATGGGTTGGAAGACGGTATTGCGGAACTTAGATATGATTTTTCCCGCCCTGTTTATTGGGGCGACCACGGTGCTGAATGGTTTTCCGGTTGGCGAACCAACGCAAGAGAAACACACGAAAACCGCAGAATCATAATTGACACAAATACCCTCCCGATAGAAACAATCCACTACTACATCGGAGAAACGGTTTATACAATGGTACGCCACGATAGGGACAGGATTTTGCCGAGCCGATACACCATAGACGCCGTAGACGGCGGAATAAGATTGGCATGGCGTTTTCCGAGGATGGAAGTTTGGATAGAAAGCGGAACGCTTAGGCTATACAGGTCAACCGTTCGTGGAGAAAAAGGCACACTTTTAAAAGTAAGCAGATTTGGGAGCAGAAGCGATAGCTCCGCATACGAATTTATTGATACAGATATAAGCGACAGTGGGACATATTTTTATTCACTGTGGATACACACAGGCGGGCAGCAAGGGCTGCAACCTGTTTTATTTGACGGCGAGTGGCAAATGATTAGGACTTTACAATTTGGTATACCTTGCATATAATATGGGTATAAAAAAAGAGAGAACGCTTC
>WQRQ01000064.1 GCA_009786685.1 Defluviitaleaceae bacterium | reverse complement strand
GGATGATGTCGGCTACGGCGTCCATGGCGAAGGGATGGTCGTTTACTATTGCGGCGTCGGCGGTGGTATATGTCTCGCCGCCAAGGCCGGGTATCCACCGTACGCGCCAGCCGTTTGTGCCTTGGCTGGTTACGTTAAAGGAGATACGATATGTGCCGCCGGGCGCGGGTGCGAAGGCGCGGTAGTCGTCGCCGTATTCCGGCGCGTCTGCGAAAGGCCATACATCGCGGCCGCTTCCGATTATGATGTTTGCGGAAGAAAAATTATCTCCGCGTGCAAGGCTAAATACATAAATACCCTGTGTGCCTTCGAGGGTAGGCTCGGGAACAAGCTCCGGCCAGTTAATCAAAAGCTCGTCGGGACGGATATCGTCGCCTACGCGGTATAGTTGTACTTGTACGAATTCGATTCCGTTTTCGCCGTCGAGACCACGCAGGGCGATATTTGGGAATGGCTCGTCAAACGCCAAGTCATGCCCCGGTATTGAGAAATAACCGACCATTCCGCCTGCACCTTCGAGAGTTCCCATTTCGTCATGGGGCGACGAAACACGAAAACTTGCATTTAACCATGCAGAAGAGCCGTTAACCGCGCCTTGTCCCGCGATAAACCTAGCAGGAATACGCGAAATCGGTGCGTCAGGGCTTCCGCCGACAGACGCAGGGCCACCGAGTTGACGCATAAACAAATCATTTTCCGTAAAATTATCGCGGCTGTTATCGTAAATCCACCGTGCCTCCAGCCCAAATGTTCCGCGTATCATATATTCCACAAAAAGGCGGTATGTCGCGCCTTCCTTCGGGGTAAAGGCTTCTCCGAGGATGATGTTTATGCCTGTGAAGCCGTCTTCGCCCTCGGTAAATGCGTACACACCCGTAATCACAATCGGCTCGGGTGGTGCGACGGGGTGAAGCTCCAAAAATCTATCGGGGTCGAGGACTGCAAGAAGCGCGTATTTTGCGGTAATTTCGCCATCATCGTTAATCGGGTTAAACAGAAGCGGGCGTGAGCCGCCACGCCAGCTATTTCCGTCGTTTGTTCCCCAAAATGTTACGCGCTCTACGACGCGAGGAAGGCCGCTGCCTTCTGTAGCTTCCCCTGCCGCGTAGCGTCGCAGCACTTGGAATAATTGCGCGTATATTTGCGCCTGTAAAATTTCTTGCTCGGGGGTTAAAAAGCCGCTCGGGCAGGTGACAAGCATGGAGATGTCCAGTTCCGTTATGCTTATCCGTACGCCAAGCGCGGCAAAGCGGCGTATGTTGTATGCCACGTTTTCTATGTTTGTGTTCATGTTATAGTGGCCTTGCATTCCTATGCCTTCGATTAATTTTCGGCCATTTGGACGAAGGTTTGCGTGGCGGTCGTTTATTTCGGCAACCATGGCTGCTACGGCTGTGGCCTTGGCCAAGCCATCCAGCCCAAAGTCGTTGTAGTACAGGACGACGTCCATTCCTTCGCGGTCTGCGATATACGCGGCGCGCAGGAAGGCCAGCTCTACCCATTCGTAGCCCAGCGCAAGCGACCAGCCGTGGGCATGGTTTGTCAGCGAGGTGCGCCAGTCGGCGGGGTCGGCAGGGTTTAGCGCACCCATTGCCTCGTTTACAACATCAATTGCCTGCAATTGATGTCCCCATTCCATCATTACAAAATCTATATGCTCATGCAAATTTGCAAGCGCGATATCGCGGTCGAAAGTGCCCCCGTCGTGGCCGTCCCACATCCATTCGGGGGTCTGAGAATGCCATGCCAATGTATGGCCAATAAAGGCGATATCATCGTCCGTGTTGCGTTCCCGAAACGCCGCGGTTACGCCGTTTATCGTGTTATTTACGCGGTCGGTATTAAATGTGGCCTGCCCCATGCTTCCGCGGATAGGCTGTGGCTTCATGCTATTTTCGAAAGTCCACGCATTATAATGAAAAGCCACAAGCGCGTCACGCGGCGCGGCAATGGAATCCCACGGCGAGCCGGGAAAATGGTCGCCCGCCGCCCCTATCATAAAAAAGTCGCGATAAGCTTCCCAAAGGCCGGGGTATTGGTCGAAATTTAATCCCGGCACAAGGCCGTCTATCAGTGATTCTGCGGCGTGGACGGGGTAGGCTTCAACCAAATGGCCTAAATTTTCGGCTTCGTACTCGGCAAAAGCCTGTTGTGGCTCCTCGCGCCCTTCGCGCTCACCGCCGCCCGTCAAAAACGCCCATACCACAATCGCAGCCACCGCCAAAACAGCAATACCGCCGATGATTAGATTTCCTTTCAATTCCACCAAATCCTTTCCGGGCTAGTTTGCAATTTTTAAATCTTCTTTTAATGCTCGTTGTAACGTATGCGAGAAGTTGATATTTGCGGCCTCCGCCTTGGCGTTTAACCATGACGGCAAGGTAAGCGTTTTTTTGACGGCTTTTGTTTCCAGCTTGCGTCTGTACTCTGCGGTGTCTACGGATACAAAACTGGCAAACTCGCCGTCTTTTAAATTTAAAGAAGCTATCTCTGTGGATGTCGGAATCTCCTGTCCTTCGTCCTCCAGCATTGCCATCGCGCCGACCAAAAAATCGTGAGCCATCTCCAGCCCATCAGCGATATCATCGCCATGAGTACCGCCCATGCGAATATCCGGAAAAAAGATAGAAAATCCTTTTTGTTCCGGTCTAAAAACTGCGGGATAAACGTATTTCATTTTGCAACCTCCTTTAATCCAGCTCAAGTGCAGATAATATATCTTTAATCGTGCCTATCGGTAATTCTTTGGTTTTGTGCCGTGGCACTTGGGCTTTGTTTCCGTTTTTTGGGTTGATATACCAGTCGTGTCGCGTACCGTGACTATGAAATTTAGCACCTTTTTTCTTAAGTTGCCTTATAAACTCTGATGTTTTCATGCGGCTCCTCATTTCCTGCATAAAAGGATAGCACGTGCAACACACGTATGTAAAGATGAGTGGAAAAAAGATTATTTTAACCCGCGAGGGTATATATGGTTACTAGCACCCCACAGCGAGTGCAGGGATAGTCAGACATCATCTCACACACACGGGCTTCGCCCGCCACTACAGCCATAGCTTGGGGTGGGTTTTGATTCAGCTTAGTTCCACCAAATCCTTTCGCCATCCGTCCAAAAGCGAATACTTTCGCCTTCCATGGTGATATACCTGATATTATCGCGCATATTAAGTCTCGTTTCTTCTCCCGAGCTTACCACAAACACGGTACGCCCCTCATCATTAAGCTGCTGCAAAGCCAAATGCAAAAGCTCGGCCTCCATACGACGCGAGAACGTCGTGGGGCAGCGGTCCAACAAAATCACAACATAAGGCAGGTTTAACGTCCTAATCCCGGGCATAAAATACAGCCACTGATACACATTAGCCGCCTGAATCCCACCGCCACCGGCGGACAAATTAACCACGGCAAAGCGCGAGTTACCCGTAACCGAAAACTCCGCATTTTCGGGAATCATAAATTCATAGGCCCCGCCGCTGGGTACGCCGGTAAAGCCCTCTGCGGCACGCATATTATCTTGGAAAACAGTACCTACAGGCACAGGCAGCATATGATTAGGCGCGAAAAGAGCCTCCGGCGAGTGGAAAACAACCGAATGCCGAGAAGCCTCAAAATGCTCCAGCACAACCATATAAATTCTGTCCAGCGTAAACGGAGCGGGTGCATTTGGCAAATTAGCCGTCACGGTTTCCCAGCCGACAAAATCAGCCTCCCGCGCAAAATCTATATTATGAAAATTCCCGTCGTAGTCGCGAACCCGCGCCCTAAACCAATGCCCCGACCCGTCACCGTAAGCCTGCATACGCAGCGCGATAGGCTCGCCCGGCAAGGCAAGCGGCGGATAAAACGTCACATAAGAAGCCTGCGTCCGCGCAGTCCGCCCAAAGCTATAGCTTAGCCGTATCATATCAATACCGCCGATTTGCTCTGTAGTCACCTGAGTAAATACATATTCCGCAGGCATACTCAAAAAGCTCCGCTCCGTCCCAAACATATTAACAGGCCAAGGAAAGCCCCCCACGGTAACAGGAATATAAGCCCTAATCCCACCCACAGCGGCGGCGATATGCCCTGTCCCGCCACGAAGCGCGATAAATTCATTACCGTCGAAAACTCCAAGATAAGCGGGCGACACCGTAAGCGACGGAACTTCCGGAATATTTACCGTCGTGCCGTCCGTGGCGATTCCCGTAAAGCTAACCATTGCGCGGCCGCCTTCCAGCAGGCCAATGATTTCCTGCCTAAAGCGCAGCTCACCCAGTGCAAAAACCTCCACAGTAGCCGTCGCATGGAAAGCCCCATACCTCACCTCTATCAAATGCGTACCCACCTGGGTAGGCGTATACCGCCCGTCACTCCAAAAGCCATACGCAGGGTTTGCCAAAAACACAGGCGCAGCCCCGTCGTTAAGCGGAAGCCGATTACCCCAAAAATCCACCCCAAAAACCGTGGCAGGCAACGGAACCCCCATCACCGCCCGCGTCTCTACAGGCTCCAGCACAATACCAATAATCGCGCCGACAGGAGAATTATTAAACACGCCAAGTGCGTTGGTAACACGACGTTGCCCTCCGTCGGAAGGCCGATTGGCCACAGAATAAACTCCCGCAGGCGAGCGAGTAACCATGGTAGTAGACCCACCGCCATCCATATGCATGGCATTAATCGCGCCATACCGCTGCAAAAGCGCACCAAGCTCGGCATGAGTAACCCCAACAGAATGCGACCGTCCATCCACCGCCATAAGAATAATCCGCCCGTCACGAGTAGCTCCCACAGCGGTACGCGGATGGCGCAAATTAGGCTGAATCCCGCCGCCTTCCACAAGCGCGCCGTTATTCAAAATAACCGCCCCGCCCCCTATCGCCGTCCTAATGCTCGAAAAATCCACATTTATATCCGTTCCTACAAAAAAACGCACATGAGTACCAACCCTAAACAAATCCTGATAATAGGGCAAGCTCATATGCGGAATCAAAATAACAAATCCATTTTCGGGCGTTTGTACGGACGATGTCGTTACTTGTGTAACGACATCGTCGCGCACCACAAATTTAGTAACATAAGGGATACGCCTGTCGATATCGGCGGTATCCTCCACAAAAGCACGGCTAACCACCATAGGCGAGTACATAGTAGGCCCTACGGAGTTATAGGTAATAACATGTGCGGCAAAAATACCATTTGCATAAAGCCGCATATTTGTGCGCATGTACCTAAAAAACGGATTATTATGCATATCCAAAAAAAACGTAGCCAATTCATGGCTCTCGGCATTTATCCCTGCATTAAGCGAAATAACCTCACCATCGCGCACCATAGGCCCAAAATAAGTGGAATGCATACGCGCAGTATTAAAAAAGTCGGCATTTATCCCGGCCACAGCCCCCGCCCCGTAAAGCATACGAGAGGTAGTCTCCCGTAACCCCATCTCATCAGAATAAACAGGCGCGAGCGTAATATAAGGCTGGTTAACATCCACCGTCAAAACATGGACATCCAGCATTCCGCGGGTAGTCATCATACGGTTTTGCTCATAAACCACCCCACGAGAAACCTCCATAGTCTCCCTATGTTCAAATAAAATATCCAGCGCGTAAGCTCGCCCACCGCCAAAAAACACCGCCGCCAGCAAACAAATTAAAAATATCCCTTTTTTCATAAGTTCCCCCCAAAAAAAATTTTGTGATATTATTTTAAAAGATGTCAATGCATATGTAAACGACACTTTGATGTCATTTGTTCCTAACAATGGAGGTAAACCAAATGGGTAATGAAATCGTAATAAAAAAGCTAAAGGAAATTTTTGAAAACAACACCGAAAAGCGGATTCTCGTCCTTGGCACAACATGCCTCGGAAAAACAACCTTGTTAAAAAGCCTACCGCAATGCCGCGACATGGACGCACTAATCTGGGAGCTGCTACCCAAAAATATCCAAGAAGAGCTAAGCACCCCCTCCTGGACAGAAGAAATGAGCAAAACATGGCGAGAGTATGTAATAAAAGCAAAACGAATAATAAAAATAGAACCCGGACACCCGTTATTTGCCGCGACATCCTTCGAAAGCGACATCATAGTCTACCTAAACATAGACAAAAACACCCTTCGCGAAAGAACAAAAAAACGCAACACCGATTACCAAACAGCAGTAGACAACGACAACCGTATCAAAGAGGAGATACGATTATCAAATTTACCCGTTATTGTCGTGGATGTCTAGGCCCTTTGCACCAAATCATATTTTTCCGGAGATTAAAGCAAAACGAATTTTACGAACACCGCCTGTACTTTTAACTACAAGGATATTAATGCCTATACTGCGCCTATAATCAATTCTGATATATCGAAGATTATTCTGTCGGGAGTAATCTTCATATCTTTTGGCAGTCCTGATTTCCTATAATCATTCCAAACCGAATATATGCCAACGGACTGTGGAGCTTGAATATCCCAAATTAAATTATCTCCTACCATCCACACATCATCAGTATTCAAAGATAATAAATTTAAGGCGTGTTCATATATTCTTGTGTCCGGCTTACTGTAACCAACTTCTTGGTCTATCAGGATTATCTCGAAAAACGATTCCAAGCCGAAGCGGGATAACTTCTCTCGTTGACCGACCGACGAGCCATTTGTAATTATACCCATTCTGACACCTTTGGATTTTAACTTCGTCAATGTGCTAATAGTATTAGGAAACAAGCACATTAATTCATTTTGACACGCTGAGTAATAATCTGCGAACTCGTTAGATATTTTTATATCGCATATATCAAATTCAGATAATGCCGTTCCGACAATATCGCGCCTTGCTTTTATCATATCTTCTCTGCCGTTCTTATGCCTTTCAGGGTCGCTCCAATACCACTTACGAATTTTATTAAGTGTCGATAAAAGCTCAGATTTTGTAAAAGGATAAGAATGTTGCCGCACAAAGTCATCACTACATTTATCCCATGCTTTATCAGAAGCACCATCAAAAGAAATAAGGGTATCGTCCAAATCAAATAATATCGCTAACGGATATTTGTCCATAATAACCTCTCCCAGTATAAATCCTACGACCAGCTCTGCAATTCAATAATATTGCCCTCTATATCTGTCGTGTACACAAAAACGGCTTTTCTTCCGTCGGCATACTCTGTTTTTACCACTTCTCCAAATTGAGTGCCGCCGGCTGCCAAAATTTCATTAAGAGTATCTTCGACATTGTCTACTTCAAATGCTAAATGCGCAAGCCCGCATTGGTTGATTTTATGGCTATTTCCCGGTTCCGTATTTTCGTACGAAAATATTTCCAAGGTCGGCTTGTTTTCCCCGTAGCCGGGCAAACAAAGATGTTCTCCGACAATATGTGCATTGGGGACTCCTGTCATTTTATCAAGCCAGTCGCCTCGCAAATCCCGTGTTTCTCCTATGCTTTTACATTTAAAAACCGACTTGTAAAAATTAATCAGCTTCGCGCTGTCCTTTGCGATTATATTGGTATGAACGTATCTCATTTTTTTACCTCCGTCTGTGTTTATTGCTTATTCCGCTTTTTCCATCAGAATATTTGAAATTAAGCTCCAAGTTTTTACTTAACCGACTTCTTACCTCCCACATACCCCGCACCACCAACAAAAACCCTACTAATATCATCACCGTCGGTAGTAAGGCGCACAATTATTTCGCTGGGGCTATTGAGAGAATACCCCTGTTCAAAAATGTATTCGTTTTTTCGGATATTATTATGCCAAAGATAACCGGCCAAAACACAATTGCTTGTGCCTGTCGCGCTTTCTTCGGGGATACCGTAGCGCGGTGCAAAATTGCGGCATATGATACGTTCCTCGCTAAAGCAAAATGCATGAATCCCCACGGTATCAAACTTATGACTGATTTTAGAAATTTCGTCCAAGTTTGGCTTCATGGTCTCCAATGTTTCCAAGCTCTTAACAGGTAAAATAATATCCCGTAGCCCCGTTGTCCCGATTTTTATGGGGAGCTTATCATTAACAAAATCCATATCAAAGCACGCCGCAATATCCGATTTTTGGATAGTTTCGTAAAATCGGGGATTGTTTTGTTCCATAAAAATCATGTCGCCGTCTAAAGTCACGCTTAAATCGCCACTTTTTGTTTCGATAACATAGGTATCTTTACTCGGCGAAAACTTATCCCTGATAACAACAAAAGCCGCAATTGTTGCATGGCCGCAAAGCGGGACTTCTTCGGTTGGCGTAAAATACTCAAATCGGAACTTATCTCCTATTACCGTCACATACGCTGTTTCAGAAAAGCCAAGCTGCGCGGCAATATCCAGTTTACGTTGATTACTCAATTCCTTGCTAAGCAAGCCTACGCCTGCCATATTGCCGCCTTTATTATTTTTGCTAAATGCACTTGCTGTAAAAATTGTCATTTTTCACCTTTGTCTATTGCTTTTACTTTTTCCTCGCGCCTGTCGTGGCGTTTTTGTTTTTTCTCTTTTCTCTTGGCGGAGTTGCCGTCGATTATCAGATAGAAGGTGGGCAAAAACAGCAGCGCAAGCAGTGTAGAGGCGGACAGCCCGCCGATTACGGTAACGCCCAGTCCCTGCATCATTTCATCGCCCCACCCGAGAGCCAGCGGCATCATAGCAAGCACGGTGGTAAGCGTAATCATTAAAATAGGGCGCAGTCTAATTTTGCCTGCAAAAATCAGCGCGTCGCGCAAGTCCATTTCTTCGCGGTATCTGTTTGCCGTATCCACAAACAGAATCCCATTATTAACAACAAGCCCAATCAAAATCAAAAACCCAAGCAGCGACACCATAGAAATGGTAGTCCCCGTAACAAACATAAGCAGAAAAGACCCGATAACCGCCAACGGAATACAAGTCATAACCATGATAGAATGCCTAATCGACTCAAACTGAATCGCCATTACCATAAACACCAAAAATATCGCGGTAATAATAGCAAACCCAAGTGCGGCAAACTCGTCATTTTGCATTTCTTCCATGATACCAAGGCCCACATGCACGCCCTCGGGGAAGAACAATGCCGCCACGCCCGCGTCTATGTCGGCCTGTGCCGTAAAGCGGGCTTCGTCGGTGACTACTGCGGTAACGGTAACGGTGTACAGTCCGTTTTGGCGGGTGATGGTCTGTGGGGTATCGGTAAATACCATAGTAGAAATAGAAGACAACGGAACAAGCGCACCCGTACCCGACATTAACATCATATTGGCAACATCGGCAACGGATTCGTAGCGGCCGGGGGGGTATTCCACGCGGATGGCAAAATGCTGGTTGTCTATGGTGATTTCTGCCGCCTCCGTGCCGTTAAGCGCGAGAAAGATACTGCCCGTTACCATTTGCGGAGTGATTCCTACTGCCATTGCCATCAGCGGGTCTACGACTATTTCTGCCTGTGGGTTTGCGCGTGCAATCGTTGAGTTTACACGGATAACATCGGGGTGGCTGCGCATTACGTCTTCTACCATTGCCGCGCCTTCCCGTACCAAATCCAGGGTATAACCAAAGAGTGTTACATCCGTGCCGTCTGCGCCGGGCATCATAAACGCGCCGCCCGTAGAAATATTAATATCCGCGTCCACCATATGCATTGTTTCAAAACGCCATTGCTCCACCACGGCGTTTGTGGACATCTCTCTGCCCGAGCGCAAAAACGCCGACACAGACGACCCACCACTTCCGCTGGTAAGCGAAAAAGTATTAACATCGGGGTGCTGCGCAACCATTTCTTCGATTTCCATTAAGATAGCGTCCAAGCTGTCCCTGTTAAGCCCGGGTCTCGTGGACACAGAAATATCAACAATCCCGTCATCTATAGGAGGCATAAGCTCAAAATTCATAAACCCTGCAAGGAAAATCGCCAACGCCATGATACCCATGGTAATGGTAAACACGGTTTTCTTCTTATTAAGAATAACCCCCAAGAGCTTAGCGTACCCGTTTTCCAGCTTAGAAAAAATCTTAGTAACGGGCGCGTTATCCCTTTCCACGGGTTTAAACTGAACAAAAAACAGCGGCACAAGCGAAATCGCAGAAATCAGCGACGCCACCAGCGCGAAAACAATAGACAGTCCAAGCGGCCTAAACATCTGCCCCGCCATACCCTCAATCATAGCCAGCGGAACAAAAACCACAACGGTAGTAAGCGTAACCGCAAAAATAGAAAGCATAACAAATTTTGTACCCTCGACGGCGGCTTCGGCAAAGCTGCGTGCGTTTTTTCGCGCCCTAAAGCAGCTATCGATAACCACGATGGAGTTATCCACCATCATGCCCACGCCGATTATCAGCCCGGAGAGTGTAATAAGATTCATGGTAAAGCCCATAAAGTCCATAAATACAAATGTAATAAGCAGCGAGATGGGCATGGAGCTACCCACGATAAGGCAAGCCCGTATATCCCCAAGGAAGAGCAATAAAATAAGCATAGACAGCCCTATAGCCAAAACAAGCGTTTGCGCAACTGCGGTGATGGAGCTTGCAATAAGCTCGGAGTTATCGTTAATTACGACAATGGACAAATCGGGATTTTCTGCACGCAGGGTATTGAGTACCCTGTGTACGTCGTTGGAAGTAACATTAGGAGAAACAGCCTGCGGGTTTTGGATTTGCAGCGTAATATTTTCCGAGCCGTTATGACGAGAAAGCGAGCTTGGCTCGGCTGTATTTATAAAAATATCAGTCACATCACCAAGGCGCACAACGCCACCCGTAGGCAGGCTCAACGGAATATTATTTAGAGAATCAATGGTATCATGGCGTACCTGCACGCGCATGGCAAGGTCGATATTGCCAAAGGCGACTGCCCCAAGGGGTGCGGTGTGGTTAACCCCCGCCAAAGCCCCGATAACATTATGCATGGTAAGCCTATGCTCACGAAGGCTTTCTTCGACAAGCTCTACGCGCAGGTATTCTTCCCTGCCGCCAAATACATCTACAGCGGCTACGCTGCCGAGCCTTGTGAGTGCGGGTACGATTTCTTCTTCTACGGAATGCAGAAGATTTTCTCGCGTAGGCGAGGTTATAGAAAGCGTCATTGTGGGCATTGCGTTAATATCCAGCGTCATTACGATGGGCGTAAACGCATCCGAGGGCAGGTCGTTAATAATCCCGTTAACGCTGCGGGTTACGTGGTTATACGCCCTGTCTATATCCGTGCCGTACTCAAATTGCATGATAATAAAGGAAACATTTTCCATGGATTGGGAGGTTACGCTCCTTACGCCGCTTTCGGCACTTACGGCGTCTTTTATGATGCCGGTAACAAGGCTTTCCACATCCCCCGGCCCCGCTCCCGGATATATTGTAGAAATTACAAGCATGGGCATTTCCATGTCGGGTGTAAGCTCTTGCGGCATGGTGAAAATAGCCATTGCCCCAAAGACGATTACCGCAAGGATACATACCAAGGCGGCTACAGGCCTTTTTACAATGGTTTCTGTTAGCTTTATCATTTGTTATTCCCCTCCGTGCCTTATTACCTCTATGGCTGCGCCGTCGGTTAATCTGGCACTCCAAGTGTTTATAACACGGGAATCCGAACCGATTCCCGATAAAATTTGAATATAATCCGCATTAAAAATTCCTGTTTGTACAGTGGTTAACCTTGCCACTCCCGCCTCCGCAACATAAACATGAGGCACACCCGCGATATGGTGGATAGCCCCAAGCGGGATAATAAGCGTATTATCCGCACTTTGCGCACTAACAAACACACGTACATTTGTGCCGCTAAGCAAGGACGAAGGCGGGTTAGGAATATCCGCAGTAACAGTCACAAGCCCACCATGGTCAACCATGGTAGAAATCTCGGAAATCGCGCCATCAAACTCCTTGCCGCTGTCACGTACGGTAAGCGGGTCACCGATACTAAGATACGCCGCCGAAGCCCTTGGCACTCGAAACGTAACCGTCATAACATTCTGCTCGCTAATCAAAAACGCAGGTGCTTGTGGCGACGCAAAGCCAAATTTTTCTACATTGCGCATTTCAATAATGCCGCCTATGGGTGCGCGTACTGTGGCGTCGTCGAGCCTGTCTTGTACGGCGTCAAGGTTTACAACAATTATATTTCTGGCAGCTTGAGCTTGTGCCAAGCCGTCCTGTGCGCGTGTTCTGTTTTCCCCCGGAGCCTCCTCCAGCAAAATCCTTTGGCCTTCCAATGCCTGAGAATGCCCAAGCTCCGCCTGCGACAACCCTATTTGCGCCATCGTATAGCCGCTCAACGCACGCTCCAAGCCCGCCGCAGCATTTTTATAGCCCGCCTCGGCCTGGTCAAAGACAGTCCTCGTTACAATGCCCGCCTCAAACAAAATCGTCGTATCCCTAAGCCCTTGCTCCGCCATATCGTAGCCAAGCTGCGCCTGCTCGATACCGATAAGAGCCTGCTCAACATTAAGCGTAGCCTGCTTAATCGCGGCTTCTGCCTGTGCCACGCCGCCTTGCGCCTGGATAATTTGGCTTTGCATTGCAGAACCATCTATCAGCCGTACACCCGTTTGTGCCGCACGCACGGTTGCGTCCTGCACTTCCAGTTGCGCCTCCAGCGTTGCGATGTTTATTTCAAGCTCCGTCGTATCAATTGTAAAAAGAATGTCGCCTTCTTCTACAAAGTCGCCTACATTAGCGTACACCCCGGTAACTTCACCCATCAAACGCGGCAAAACCGCCACCTGCTGTATCGGCTGTATCACCCCAATATACTCACCCACCACAGAAATATCCCCCTGCAACGGGCTTATCGTATTAACCATAACATTGTCATTAGCATGAAACGCCGCCACGGTCTCATTACCCGAGCAACCCGTAAGCGACATCACAAACACAAAAACAATCGGCAACAAAATCCATTTTCTTTTCAAAATAATATCCCCCTCATTTATCACTTCAAAGGTCAAAACCGCGGGGTTCCACCCCGCACCCCGGAAACTTTTGAAAAAGTTTCATCAAAACTTTATCTTAAAATCGTGCGTACGCACGATTTTTTAATGTCAAAGTTTTTGCCTCGCTTTTTTCAAAAAGCGAGCAGGGTTTGGGACGGAGTCCCAAGGTTTTAAATTAGTATTTACAGTAAAAAAGTGTGTTGTAGTTGGAATGACAGTAGCCATTTTTGATTTTTGATGCTTTCCATGCCTTGTTCTGCGCGGGCTACGGCAAGCTCTGCTTCGTACACATCGAAGAATGTTGCGTGGCCTGCGGCCTGTCGTACGGTTACGACTTCGAGGGCGTCTTGTACGTCGGCAAGGTTTCTTTCTTGTATTTCGGCTTGTTGGAATAGTGCGTCAAGCTCTGCGAAGGCTAGGCGTACATTATTTTCTACGGTGCGTTTTTCTTGTGCTATGGCGGTGCGTGCGTTTTCTACGGCGTCTTGTAGTGCGATACGCTCGCGCAGCTCCAGTATGGCTTCGCCGCCGTCTGTTACGGTGCTTGCGTTTATTGCTTCTTGGGCGTTGCGGCGTTCGCGGTCGGTTATTCTTATGTCGCGGTCGTTGCCTGTGTAGTTGCGCCTTGCCTCAAGTGCCGAGGTTAGGGTTAGCTGTGCCTGCCGTACCGAGAATGCATTTCTTACCAGTTCGTCAACATGTGCGTCAAAATCCTCGGGGATTTCTGCGATGGTGAGGTCGAAGTCGATTACCGTTTGCTGTGTAATCGGCAGGCCGAGCATATTGTTAAGATTTTGCATGATTGCATTGATATTTCTGTCGATGGTATCCAGGTGGACAAAGCCGGATGTTATCTGGTGGTTGATTGCACGCATATCGCGTGACGACAACATCCCAAGAGAGTAGCTAATCTCCAGCCTTTTAAGGTTTGCCTGTGCGTGGTTTAGGTCGGCCTCCAGCATTTCGCGTGCCGAGGTAAGCTCCGCAAGCACAGAAAGCATGGTGCGCAGCGCGTGTTCCATGGAGGTTTCTACAATGCTTTGTTGCATTTGCAGGCCTTCCAGCACACGGCCGAGTTCTCTTACTGCAAAGCGTACATTGTCCTGCATTTCTTCAAAAAACTCGTCGTCTTGCAGAAGCCTAAGCTCTTCCATCAGCATGTTGCGATGGCCTTCTATTGTTGTCATTTCCTGTTGCAAAGCGGCCTGTGCGTTATTGCCCACCGCCACGGAATGCATAAGAAATCCAACCTCGTCACTGCCCACCACACCCAAGGTCGCGCCTTGCATTGCACCAACCATCGCCTGTGTAGCCATATCGGTTTGCGCAGCTATGGTGCTTTGCATATCGGAAGCAAAAAACAGTCCCATTTCCAGCTCATGCAAAACAGAAAACATCTGGTTAAGCAGTTCTCTGCGTGTGTCGCCGCTTTCCAGGCGTCGCAAGTCGTTTTGCAGCTCCGTATGCTGTATCCGCAGATTGCGGACAGCCGTTTCCAGCTCGCGTACAACCAGATTGTCTTCCAGCAGCAATTCTAAAGCCTCGTCAAAGGAATAAACCCCTGCGTTGCTCTCCTGTGCTTGTGCCATCGCCGCTACCCCTGTGGGTGCAATGGCAAAAAATGTGAAAAACAATATACCTGCTAATAGTTTTTTCATAATACCGCCTCCTCGTTTATGTCCTGCATAATATACGTTATTTAATCCTATTATACAACGACAATTGTGTTAAATTCTCCGAAAAATTGTGGCAAATTTGCGGCAGAATGATTTGATGTTTTGGGCGGAACCTTTCCATCCCGCATGGATACTGGCTTGAGCGGGTTTTTTTATGTGTAATTTCTGCCCGGCCTCAGAGCCTTTAGGGCTTCCTTTATTTTGCGCTCCACGCCGTTTTCTGTGGGGCGGTAGTAGGTGCGGGCTTTTAACTCCTCGGGAAGATAATCCTGCGGCACGTAGTGGCCGGGGAAGTCGTGGGCGTATTTGTAGCCGTCGCCGTGGCCGAGGTCGTTGCCTACGCCCCACGGCTTGCCGCCGCCAAAGCCGGGGTCCTTCAGATGTATGGGAAGGGTTTTGATTTGTGTGTTTTCTACGTCGGCCATGGCTTCGCCTATGGCAACGTATGCGGCGTTGCTTTTTGGCGCGCAGGCGATGTAGGTTACGGCTTGCGACAGAATTATTCTGCCTTCGGGCATTCCTATAAATTGTACGGCCTGCAACGCCGCCACCGCTACCTGTAGCGCGTGGGGGTCGGCATTGCCTACATCCTCCGACGCGCAGATTACTATGCGACGTGCAATAAATTTTGGGTCTTCGCCTGCATGTATCATTCTGGCGAGGTAGTAAACGGCTGCGTCGGGGTCGCTCCCGCGCATACTCTTTATAAAGGCCGAGATGGTGTCGTAGTGATTGTCGCCGT
>WQRQ01000063.1 GCA_009786685.1 Defluviitaleaceae bacterium | reverse complement strand
CGAACCCGGCCCCCAAGGCGAACAAGGCCTACCGGGCGAACCCGGCTCCCCCGGCCCCCAAGGCGAGCGAGGCCTACCGGGCGAACCCGGCTCTCCCGGTCCCCAAGGCGAGCGAGGCCTACCGGGCGAACCCGGCTCCCCCGGCCCCCAAGGCGAGCAAGGCCTCCCGGGCGAACCCGGCTCCCCCGGCCCCCAAGGCGAACAAGGCCTCCCGGGGTCACCCGGTCCCCAAGGCGAGCGAGGCCTCCCGGGCGAACCCGGAACCCCCGGCCCCCAAGGCGAGCGAGGCCTACCGGGCGAACCCGGAACACCCGGTGAACAAGGCCCTCCCGGCGAAGCAGGAACACAAGGCGAACCCGGCCCACAAGGCCCCCCGGGAGAACCCGGCGGTGGCATATCAGCGTTACCCGCGCTATATGTATGGAAAACAAACCACCAAGTCCTTGCGCCGACGTCCGCACCGGGCGCGAAAGGCGAAGCCGTAACATTCACAGACTATGTAGTTACGGGGACGGCGGTGGCATTCACAAGCCCCGACACTATCGAGATTATGGAATCAGGTTTTTATTCGATACGATGGGAAATGTACAAAAGCGGTTATGATTCTGCATTTGCCTTGTTTTTCTCCCCCGGCGGAGCGGACTCGACACTTATCCCCGGCAGCAACTACGGCGCGATGTCGCATGACGAAAAATACAGCGGCCAAACAATGGCGTACCTTACAGCGGGCGGAAGAGTAACCCTAAACCGCACAGACACACTCTATCAGCTTAACATCGTAGAGCAAATCAGCGGCGGCACACCGGTAGTAGGCTCCTCTGTCTTTATCGTAAAAATCGCCTAACCCTTTTTCAAAAAAACAACCAAAACCAACGCGGCAATCAGTGACAAACTTGCCCCAAAAATAAACGGAGAGATAGACTAATTAAATAACTAAGGAAGGCCTCTGAGGGGTAATAATAGCAAGATATAAAAAACGAGAGCAGTTAAACTCTCGTTTTTTTATTCTTATGGCAAAGTGTTTCAAATTTTGACAAACTGCCAGAGGTATGGTTTACTTACAGGAGGGTTGGAAGTAATATAATCATTATGTTTTGTAAACGAGATGAGGTTATTTATGGCTATACCAAAAGTTATGATAAGTTCTACTTGCTATGACCTAAAGCAAATAAGGGAAAACTTGGATTCATTTATAAGAAGTATGGGGTATGAGCCACTAAGAAGTGATAAAGGGGATGTTGGATATAACATTGCAGAGACGCTTAAAGATGATTGTTTTCTGTTAGCACAACAATGTGATATTTTGGTTGGAATTATTGGGGGGATTTTTGGAAGTGAGGCTTCACAAAATGATTCTGTTACCATGGCAGAGATGAAAACAGCATTGGAACATAAAAAGCAGATATATATTTTTGTTGATACAAATGTACTTACGGAGTATCGTACTTATAAGTTGAATCTTGATAAAAAAGGTGAAGATTTTGCAAAAAAAGAGATAATGTACAGTTATGTTAACGACACTAGGATTTTTGATTTTGTTAACGATATGTATAATCATGAATCCGAGCGAGTTGTTATTGTTGGATTCCAAATTGCTTCGGAAATATCCGAGTTTTTGAAAAAACAGTGGGCAAATCTATTCCAAGCGTCATTAAGCCAAAAAGAAAGAGATTCTCAAAGTGGTGCATATTCAAAAATTAACGAGTCAGCAGTTAAGCTTGAGGAGCTTATAAACAAATTTGATAATAATTTACTTAATTTGTCAGAAGGAACAAGCTATATGCTAGAGAACCAAGGGTTAGGCCGGTATCTGGCAAATCCACTTCTTGGGCATTTAAAAAAACTACTAAAAACTAACCTTTCGGTGTTGTTTAAGACTTCGGATGAACTAGTTGAATTGATGGGTCTTTTCAGTTACGAAGAAGATTATGAAGACGATGATATACATGTATTTGCAACTCAAGATGAATGCAGTGGTTTAGAGATAAAGATAACGATTAGTAAAAGCATATTTGATGATGGTAAATTGATTTTTCCGGATACTAATGTATCGCTGGAAAGCTATATTTCTCTAGAAGAAATTCCTCAATTTGACCCATTTGCGTCGTATTCGATAGAAGACGATGACTTGCCCTTCTAAAACCCTCTGTATGTGCTAAAACCCAGCATGTATAATGCCAAAATCAACGATTGTTCATTGCCTTTTGACACCTCACGTAATTCATCAACTACGCTATCATGCGGTACTGCATTGGCTCCTGTTTCGGCCACGACTTTTTCAATAGTTTTAGGCAACTGCATACACATTTGATAAAATGCGTCCTCTTGGCCTGTTACAATCTCATAAAATTTATCCATACTTACACGGCGTATCCTGCGGTGTTTTTTTTGTTGTCCATCGACAGAAACAGCCCATGTAATATTTTGAGATTTTTTTGCGATTGCTTCAACGAGTAGACAGGCACAATCATCATCTTCGAGAAGTTGTGCTTGCATTTTGATATATGTTTTATCCGAAGAAGACGAGTTCATTGTATTATGTTTGTTTTTCATTTCTACAAAAATCTTGCTTACTTTATCATTGTCGGAAATGGCAATTCCTGCCGAATTTTTGAAAATAACATCCCATCCGTTTGTAGGGACTTTGCAGTCCTGTATATATTGGAAAATCCGTTGATGAAAATATCCGATATCATTGTTGTTAGATTTATCACGTTGGCGGAAAATTTCATTTTTAATAATTTCTTCCCATGTGAAGCCATATACGGATTTGTCAAAAATCAATTTAATCGGGTCAACGACGTTTTTGTTAAACTTTTTCAAATTAAAGGATTCCAGTTTGCTTCCGTAATTTTTTATAGTTGCTTCAACATGTTTGCTAAAATTCTGTTCCGAAATAAAAGTCAGTGGCCACATTACAGTTCCTCCAGTCCTTCATATATTTTTAATGCTATTTCATATGCCAGTTGGATAGGTACGGCATTGCCTACCTGTTTATATTGTTGCCCTACGCTTCCGCAGAATGTCCATTCATCGGGGAAACATTGACAGCGTGCGTTTTCTCTTACGGTAAACGGTCTTGCTTCCAATGGGTGACAACGGTCTGTCTGTTTCTGTGAAGGGGACGTTAGGACAGTTAATGATGGCTCGTCTAAACTAAGCCTACGTAGGATGCCTGTGCGTCCTCCCCCCATATACCAGCAACTTTTCATATAATCTTTAGCAATATCCTCAGGTATATCGCGCCAGTATCCCCCCGGCGGCACAAGCTCAAATATTTTACGTTTATGTTCGGAGTATTGGACACCCGCACTAGGCGGCACATCATATAAGATATCGCGCAGTACAGTTTTTTTTGTATGTTGTTTAGGGGTTTTTATATGCAGTTTTCCGGCGAGGTCATTGCGGACACCTATCATTATGAGACGCTCCCTTTTTTGGGCAACGCCATAATCCCACGCATTATATATGTTTGTTTGCACCTCATACCCCTCGGATTTAAAAATATCCAAAATGGTGTTATATGTACGACCATTATCATGTGAGATTAAACCCCTCACATTTTCAAAAAGAAACACCTTGGGTTGTAGCTTTTGTAAAAACACAGCGTAATGAAAAAACAGAGTGCCTCTGGCATCTTCCAGCCCCAAGCGTTTACCTGCATAAGAAAAAGCTTGGCATGGTGCGCCGCCAGATAATAAACTTAATTCGCCTTTGGCTAAATTAAAGTATTTTTCCAGATTTAGCGGGGAAATATCTGCTATATCTTCATTTATAACATTCCACTCCGGGCGGTTTAATTTCAGGGTATCAGCGGCATATTTATCAAGCTCAATCAATCCAATGCTATCAAAACCGGCTTTTTCCAACCCAAGTGCTAATCCCCCTGCACCGGCAAATAGTTCGATAGATGTGAGCATAAAATCTTCCCTTTCCAAGAGATTACTTTTATAAACTAGGTATAGACTATCATTCTTTTTTCAAAAAAACAACCAAAACCAACGCGGCAATCAGCGACAAACTTGCCCCAAAAATAAACGGAGCGGCAGGGCTTATGTTATCCCGCATAAGCCCTGCAATTATGCTTGCGGGCAGCAGCGCGACGCCCGCGACGGTGGCCTGCAAGCCGAGCATGGTTCCCTTTAGCTCGGGCGGCGCGATTTCCGCGACATAAGCCCGTTCCACGCCCGCAATCATCGCCGTATACATACCGTAGGCCACAAAAGCCACAATCATAGCCCACTGATGGGTAGCAAACGCAAACCCAAAATAGCAAAGTGAAAATACCAAATACCCCGGCACAAGCAGCTTTTTCCGCCCAAACCTATCGGAAAGCTTCCCCATAGGAATCGCAAAAACAGAAGCCGTCATGCTATGCAAAAAATAAAGCAAAATCACGCCGGAAATCGCAAACCCCACATCCTGCGCCCGCAGCAAAATAAATACGTTGGAAGAATTCCCAAGCGTAAACAAAAACACTACAAGCAAGTAAATTTTCAGTTGCCCGTCCACACGTTTAAAATTTTTCCAAAAAGGCTCCTTGCTTTTTGGCGCACGTTCCTCCTTCTTCTCCTTTATGAAGAAAAACATCAAAAGCCCAAGCACGGACGGAATAAGCGCGATTGCAAACACCGCTCTAAAGCCTTCGCCGTAGCCCACTGCGTCGTCGGTAAAAAGGCGAAGGATAAAAAAAGCCGCAAGCGTGCCCAACGCTACGCCCGCCATATCAAACGACTTATGTATCCCAAAAGACTTGCCTATGCTGGCCTTATCCGCGCTTTCGCTGATGAGGACATTGCGCGGCGCATTTCTAATCCCCTTGCCAAGCCTATCCACCACCTTGGCCACAAAAACCCCGACCCAAGACGCAGCAAAAAGCAGCAGCAGTTTATAAATAGTGGCCGGCACATATCCTATAAACGCCAATGCTTTTTTCTTTTTAAAGCGGTCTGTTGCGTAGCCGCTAAACACCTTGAGCAAGCTCGCGAGGCTCTCGGCAACGCCCTCTATCACACCAATGAAAGAGGGCGTCGCGCCAAAAGCATAAACAAGATAAAGCGGAACCAACGGGTACACCATATGTGTACTAAGGTCGATAAAAAAGCTAACAAGTCCAAGAAAAATAATATTAATCAAAATCCCCCACAACCCTCATCATACAACTTATCATTTGACGGGCAGAGCCAAATCCACCGACGACAGTATACCACTCTTGGGGATAAAGTGCATAGATACGATTATTTTCGAAGGCGGCGGTGCGGGCGATGATGGGGTCGCTCATAAGCGCGTCAAAGCCTGCGGATTGCGGCACATTATCGGCCATTTCATTGCGGTCGAGCAAAAGAATAATATCCGGGTTAAGCGCGAGAATAAACTCCGCACGGGATTCAAACCCATGCTGGTCGCTGAAAAGCCCGATATCTTCGGTGGTTGTGGCGGGTGTAAACCCAAATTCGTCAAAAACCATACCCATACGACTGCCATCCAAGAAAAGGCTCAAATTTGTAGGAGTAGTCATCATCAAAAACGCCGTGGTCAACCCACTAGCAGAAGCCGCAGCATTTACAGCAGCCATACCGGCCTCGATTTCATAAAATTCTACCAACAGGTAATCCGCAACATGAGGCCAGATTTGCGAAAGCGCGTAAGCATTATTGCGCATATCATTAACAAGGTCGGAGGATTGCGCGTTGATTGTCAAACGGATAAACGCGGTATCGGCATAGCGTTCTTCCGTAGCGGCGCGGAAGGCAGCATTATCTTCGGCAGAAAGACGTTCTTCCTGTGCATTCATACCAAAGGAGCGCGCACCAAGGATAATCAACTCCGGCGGAACAAGGTCCAACACATCCCAGTTTACATAAAACAGCGTACCGCCGTTAACAATTTGCACGTCGGGCAAATTATTAACTCCAGAAAGCACAGAAGGTATCCCCGCAGGATTAGGAATAATCAGTGTCTCTATACCAAATTTATCAAAACCTACGGTGTACATCATGTCGAGTACGCCCCAGTCGTATACTGCAACCACGCTTGGGTTTTGGCGCACCTGCACCACATTGCCATTAAAGTCGGTGATGGTTACGAAATCGCGTGGGCGTTCTTGCGGGGCTTCTGTCACTGCTGCGTCGGGGCTTGTTGTTGGGTTTGGCGCAGGTGTTGCCTGTGCTGCCGAAGCGGAAGAATCATCCGCGATTACAGGTGTGGCCTCATACGCGCCGCCGCAGGCGTTAAGCGCGAATACCGCTAAAATAAGAGTTGCAATTACCAATACTTTTTTCATTTCAAATTCTCCTTTAAGATAAAATTATTTTTGGATTTTTTTTAGTCGTAGTACAAGCAAATATTTTTCCCGTCATGCTCCGTGATATGGAAGTCATGGTCAAATACCGGGTTTAAAACTTCTGTTGTTATTACTTCATTTGGCGTCCCCTCCTTGTAGATTTTTCCGTCTTTCATCGCCACTATATGACCTGCATATGCCGCGGCAAAGTTTATGTCATGCAAAACGATTACTACCGTTTTGTCGAGTTCGGACACGAGCTTGTGTACTATTTTCATCATCTCCACAGAATATTTTATGTCGAGATTGTTAAGCGGTTCGTCCAAGAAGATATACGGCGTGTCTTGCGCAAGTATCATTGCGATAAATGCGCGTTGGCGTTGGCCGCCCGAGATTTCGTCGAGGTATTTTTCCGATAGTTCCTCGAGATTCATGTAATCTATGCACTCGTTTACTTTTGCATGGTCGGTATCCTTCAGTCGTCCGCCGCAATGCGGAAAACGCCCGTACTCCACAAGGTCGCGCACCGTGATTTTTATGCTTAACTGGTGCGTCTGCTTTAGGAAGGCTACCTTTTTTGCGACTTCCGACGTTTTTATTTTTCGTACGTCTACGCCGTCTATTGTCACGTTGCCTTTTTTCGCGGGGATTAGGTTTGTCATTACCGATAACAGGGTGGATTTGCCCGCGCCGTTCGCGCCTATGAGTGCCGTGATTGTATTCTCGCGTACCGTTAGGCTTACGTCGGTTATGGTGTCGCGCTCGCTTCGGCTGTCGTAGGTTTGGCTTATATTTTTTACTTCAATCATGTTTTGTTCTCCTTTAGCACGAGATAAAAAATGTACGAGCAACCTACAAGATTAATGATTACCGTAACGGGTACCGCTCCTTGCAGTAATTCCATTACCGCTTGCCCCGCAATCAGCGTCAATGCCGCCATCAGCGACGAGCCGATAAACAGTGGCAAATGCTTATGCGTTTTCATTACCTCCCGAGCCGCATTTACCGCAAGCAGTCCCAAAAACGTAAGCGACCCGATAAGCGCGGTAGCCACACTCATTCCCACCGCAATCAAAATCAAATGCAATCTAAGCTCCCGCTCGTAGGCAATCCCAAGGCTCTTGGCCTGGTCAGGCCCAAGGCTCATAACATCCAGCCGCCTGTGCCGCAAAACAATCAGCACAACCACAACCGCCATGATAGGAAACGCAATATTAGCGATATTGGTATTAATATTATTAACATTAACCATGGTAGCGGCCTGAACATGAAAAAACTCGCTCTGGTTCATAATAACCTGCAAATACCGCGTCCCGCTCCCGATAATCCCGGAAAGAATAAGCCCAAACATAAGCAAAAAAATCACATTATTTTTACTGCTCCGCAAAATAAAGCTATACATAAACATAGAAATCGTAATCATAACACCGGCAGTGACAAAATAATTAACATAAGGATTTTGAAACCAAACAGAATAAGCCCCAAAAACAAACACAAGCACCGTCTGCGTCCCCACAAAAATAGAATCAAATCCAATCATAGAAGGCGTAAGCACCCGCGACCGCACGATAGTCTGAAAAGACAAGCTAACCACCGCCAACACCACAGAAGCCGCAATCATAGACATCATAGCAGGCCTAATCCGCGCCATAATACTCTCGAAAGCAGTGGGGTGCATGGTCACACCAAGCCGATTTGCATTGGCATAGGTACGCGAGTAAATATACAAAGCAGTAGCCCCCACGATAAGCAGCGCGAGCAAGGCGATAACCGCTATAGCCCGCAGATTACGCGGCTTTGCGAGACTTTTTACCACCATACATCCCCCTTATCAGATAAACCATAAAAATCACACCACCCACAAGGCTAATCGTAACACTGACATTCATTTCAAACGGAAAGATAATCAAGCGGCTTGCGATATCACAGGCCAAAACAAACACAGCCCCAAACATCATCAAATCAAAGATAGATTTCTTCAAATTATCACCGTAAAAAGAAGTAGCCATATTAGGAATAATAAGCCCAACAAACGGCAACGGCCCAACAGCCACAAAAGTGGAAGCACTTATCAGCGAAACAATAACAAGCCCAACCATAACCACCCGATTGTAATTAAGCCCAAGATTCTTTGCGAAATCCTCCCCCAGCCCGATAATACTAAACCGCGTAGCATAAATCACCGCAACAACAAGCGGCGCAATCACCACATAAACAAGGTCAAAGTTACCAAGCCGCGCAAAAGTACCCATATTAAACTGATTCAAAACCTGCTGCGCCTCAAATTGGAAAGCAATCGTAGTAGCAACAGCCCCAAGCACCCCGCCATACATCATGCCAAGCAAAGGTATGTAAACCACCTCGCGGATTTTCAAACGGTTAATAACCGCCGTAAACAAAAGCGTCCCTGCCAAGGCGAAAATAAATGCAAAAATCGCCTGAATATACCCCGACATATGCCCCAAAAAAACAAAAGAAATCAAAAGCCCAAGTGCGGCGGCGTCGGTAGTACCCGCCGTAGTAGGGGACATAAACTTGTTGCGGCTGATGGACTGCATAATAAGCCCCGCAACGCTAAGCCCCGCCGCCGCCAAAATAACAGCAAGCGTACGCGGCAAGCGGCTGTGCAAAAATATAAACCTTGCCATTTCGTCGCCCGAGAAGAGGCTGCTGAGGCCTACTTCAGACATTGCCCCAATCTCGAGCGACAACAAGGTTAATATAAGGAAGGTGGTGGACATAATAAGACGTTTCAATCGAAAAACCCCTCAAAAAATGTTAGCGTTGACTAACTTAAATACATGTTAGCACAGGCTAACTTTATTTGTCAACAGTTTTTTTTGTAAATGTTCCTCCATAACAAAAACCTCCTAATGTAAGTATTATTCTCTTACATTAGGAGGTTTTCCTCGACGGTTGGTTTTTTTGAAAACGCCATCACGCTTATGCCGTTATGTTTATGTTATTACCTGCGCCCGTCATTTGGGCTGTCATGGATTCCATCATCTGCATAAGCTGCTCGCCTACCATTGCCGTTTGGTCAATGGCGCGTCTCATCATCCCGATGTTTAGCTCCTGTGATGTTTCCATGTTTGCCATGCTCGTAGCTATAGCCGGTATTCCAAAGTCCATTTTCTGCCACCCCCTATATCAGTGTATTCATTGATTATATCGTCATATAGTTATTTTTCAATAACTGTTTACAAATTAAGCCACTCAGCTACTGGCATAGCAGAGTGGCCTTTACTTTTCAAATGAACTGAAAAATAAAGGTGAGAAGTGCAAGAAGGAAAGATACATCAAAATTTACAAAGCGTACATATTTTATTCCAATTTCGAGTGTATAATAGTGGCATTATTGTAGCGGAGGTAAAACTATGGACGGTAAAAAACTACTACTCATTGCATTGGCACTATGTATAGGCGGCGCAACCCTTGGCCTTGGGATAGGCGCAGGATATGCTGTTGTAAAGCATTTAACGCCGCCGCCGGAGATTATAATGGAAGCGGCTGCACCTGTAGAAACCGTCATCACCACGGTACGGGTTAATCCTCTCGTAGTCCCTATAAATCCGCAAGAGCCAAGCTTCGTTGATATCATCCCGGAAGTAAAAGAATCCGTAGTAAGCATAAATGTAACGGCTACCACAGGGCGCGGAATGGGACGCGGAGAAATCCCCGGCTCAGGCTCGGGCTTTATTTTCGCGGAAGACGCGGACTACGTGTTCATAGCCACAAACAACCACGTAGTAGAAAACACAAACACAATACTAATCTCCCTGGACGACGAAGACAGCGTACCCGCCCGTATAGTAGGCTACGACAGAGCCTCCGACGTGGCGGTTATCGTGGCTTCCCGCGCAGACCTGCGGGAAATTGACGCGCAGTACACCGTAGCCGACCTCGGTGATTCCGATAGCCTAAGAATGGGTGATTCCGTAATAGCAATCGGCAACGCCATGGGCGAAGGTCAAACGGTAACACGGGGCATTATCAGTGCGCTGTCGCTAAGCATAGAAATCCCCGACGCCCGCAATCGCCTAACCTTGGACGTTTTGCAAACCGACGCGGCAGTAAATCGCGGAAACAGCGGCGGCCCGCTAATCAACCAACACGGCGAGGNAATAGGAATAGTAACCGCAAAGCTAATAGGCGCGGACATAGAAGGCATGGGTTACGCGCTACCCATCAACAATGTTTACTACCTGCTAATGGATATCTTGGAAACAGGCTCGGTGCGTCGTGCGTTTATCGGCATAGTGCATACGGAGATTTCCGAGCAATTTCGCAGTGTGTGGAATTTCCCGTCCACGGGGATTCTTGTAACGGAGATATTCGAAGATTCTCCCGCATACGAAGCAGGGCTTTTACCACGCGACTTGATAGTGCAGTTTGACGACCGCAGAATCGCAAGCACGGACGACCTGCGAGCCGCGCTGGAAGCCACCCGCCCCGGCACAGAAGTCACCCTGGGAATATACCGCGACGGCGACAGAATGGACGTTCGGGTTGTGCTAACAAGCCGTATGCATTAAAATATAAACAAAAAACGTGGAGGTTTTACAATGTCAACAAGTATGATAAAAGACCCGTCTCTTGCAGCAGAAGGGATACGCAAAATCGAATGGGTAAAGGAATACATGCCCGTACTAAAGCAAATCGAAGAGCAATTTAAAAAGGACAAGCCCTTTGCGGGAATGCGCATTTCTGTTTCCGTTCACCTTGAGGCAAAGACGGCTTACCTCGGACAAGTTCTTGCGTCAGGCGGTGCGGATGTTGCCATCACAGGCTCTAATACGCTTTCTACCAAAGACGATATTTGTGCAGGCCTTGCTTCCCAAGGCTACAAGGTATACGCATGGCATAACGCAACCGAAGCAGAATATGTAGAGCATCTCAAAAAAACCCTCGAATTTAAGCCCCACATTATAATAGACGATGGCGGCGACTTTGTAGGCCTTCTCCACGGAGAATGCGCAGCCTACGGCGAAAACCTGCTGGGCGGCTGCGAAGAAACAACAACAGGCATAAACCGCCTAAAAGCCCGCGAGCGCGAAGGCACACTAAAATTCCCGATGATGGCTGTTAACGACGCTGATTCCAAGCACCTGTTCGATAACGTACACGGCACAGGCCAGTCTGTATGGGATTCCATCATGTACACGACCAACGTAATGCTTACAGGCCGCGATGTAGTGGTAGCGGGCTACGGCTTCTGCGGAAAAGGTGTTGCAATGCGTGCAAAAGGCCTTGGCGCACGCGTAATCGTTACAGAAATCAACCCATGGCGTGCAATGGAAGCGGTAATGGACGGCTTCCGCGTAATGAAAATGGACGACGCAGCCCGCATAGGCGAATTCTTTGTAACGGTAACAGGCAACAAAGACGTAATCACAAAACGCCACTACGAAGTAATGCGCCATAATGCATTCCTCGCAAACGCAGGCCACTTCGACGTAGAATTCAACAAATCCGACCTAAAATCCATCTCCACAAAAATAGAAGAACGCCGCCCCTACATCGAAGGCTACCACCTAAAAGACGGCAGAATCCTAAATGTACTGGCCGAAGGCAAGCTGGTAAATATAGTAGCAGGCAACGGCCACCCCGCCGACATCATGGACATGTCCTTTGCGCTGCAAGCAATGGGCGCACTCCACATCGCCAAAAACGGCAAAGCCCTAGACCCAAAGCTATACTCCATCCCCATAGAAGTAGACCGCGAAATAGCGTTAATGAAAGCCAAAGCAATGAATCTCGGCCTAGACACACTAACCCCCGAGCAAGAAGCCTACCTAAACGGCACAGGCGAATAGGTCGGCCGCACAGCGGCTTTTCGCCGACCGGTGTATGGTGGTAATGTCGTCACGAGTCTATAAAAAATCGCGTCCTTTGTTGGGCGCGATTTTTTATTTTTTTTAATTTTTTTCGAAGTGGTAGGAGCCGATACTGTCATCAAAGCTGTACATATCATCGTCGTCTATGGGTGGTGGCGTGTTGTCGTTTTCTTCCATTTTGCGGAGGGCTTCTTTTACCCGTTCCGGGTCTAGGGGCTTTACAAGGTAGTCTTTTGCGCCGGCGCGTACGCATTCTACTACGTCGTTCATTTTTCTTGAGCCTGTACACATTACTATATAGGCATTTGGGTCAATTTCCAATAGCTGGCGCACGGCTTCTTTGCCGTTTAGCTTTGGCATCCCTATGTCCATAAATACCATGTCGGGACTTATTGTTTTGTAATCGGCCAAGGCCTTCATTGCGTCGGCAGCCTCAAATATTTTTTCCGGGTCTATCTTGCAAAATTTTTTCAAGATATCCTTTAATATCGTACGTAATATGGCGGTGTCTTCTACTATTAATATTTTCACGTGGTTATTCCCCCTTTTTTCTCTCTTCAGTATACTAAAAAAAGCACATGCTAGCAAGCATGTGCTTATTCCATGCGTTCTGCGTTGTCAAGAGATACCGTGCCGCCTTCAAACCATACATTTGTAAACCCAAATATGTCGCGGAAAAATGCGAATGGTACATAGGTGCGGCCTTCAATTACTACGGGGGCGTCCATTTGATACGTTAGTGTTATGCCGGATTCTTCAAATTGCATGTTGTAGTATTCCACACCTATGCGAAAGCTGCTTTTGCCGCGTGGGTTGGATACTGTGATTTCGCGGCTGTTTTCGTTCCATTGCGGCTCAAAGCCCAGTGCCTCGGTGATGGCTCGTAGGGGCAGGTAGTTTGGTAGCTCGGTATTGCCCACTTTTGCGGGGCTTGCGCCTCTTATGCCGCGTGTTACATCGTTTATTGTTATGATTATGTCGTAGTTTGCGGGGTCGGTGAGTTCTTGGCCGTACCAGTTTAGGTTTATTGCCATCATCAGCCAGTAGCCATCGGGGTTTCGGTCTGCTGTCAGGTGCTGCCAGTTGTCGTCCCGGTCGATTTCTAGGGTAGGGTGTACTGCACGTTCGTAGAGAATCGTGATTTTTTCCGGGGCAGGAATGGTCATGGGGATGTCGCGGTGGGAAATTGTGTATTGCACCAGCAGCTTGCGTCCGATTAATTCTTCTTTTTCGCCTTCGAAGCGGTCGCCGCCTTGGAAGTAAATTGGCGTGTCGTCGTTAATGCGCAGGCGGTATTGGTGGCCGCTGCTTATCCATTCTTCGTTAAAGCGTTCGAGGATTATGAATGGAAGGTCTTCGCTGCGGTTTATGATTACCAACGCAGTGTGCTGTGGCGGGTAAATCATAATCACGGGGCGGTTGTTGTCAAAAAATCCTGTGATTTTGCCACCCATTATGGGGTGTTCTCCTTGGATAAATGTGTTGTCGTCAAGGATAAAGTCAAAATGTGTGTACTCGCTTTCATATTCGCCGTCAAGGGGAATGCGGATACGAACAACATCTGCGTCTGTAGCGTTTTTCCAAAACTCTACAACTTCGCCCGTAGCAGAGCCAAACGCCGGGAAGTGAAGGACGTCAAAGTCGAAATCGAAATCGCCAAGGTCGCCGGAAAGCGTCATTATACCGCCTTCCAAAATCTCGTTTTCTTGAATAATGTTGCCATCCTCGTCAATAATTGCTATTGCGAAGGCCGTGGTCGCCATGAGTAATGTCATTAGCGCAGTAATAATTAATTTTTTCATTTTTTGCACCTCGTTTTTATTTTATTATTTTCACCATTATAAACGAGATGTATGCGGGGATGTTCCTTGGGATTTTACTTGTTATGGCTTTGTAATATTTCTTGGATTTTTTCGCCGCCGATGGTTTCTGATTTTATCAGTTCGGCGGTGATTTTTTTTAGGGCGGGTTTGTTTTCTTGGAGCAGGGCCAGGGTTTTTTCGTAGAGAGTGGTGATTAGCTCGTTACATTCTGTGTTGATTTCTTTTTCGTCGGGGATTAGGGTTTTTCCCATTCCGAATTTTGTGATGTATTGCTTGGCCGTGGAGGCGGCTTTTTCTATGTCGTTTGATGCACCCGTGGTGATGTTGTCTGCGCCGAAACGGAGTTCTTCCGCGCAGCGGCCTGCGAGGGATACCATTATTTGCTGTTGCAGCTCTTGCTTTGTGTAGTACATACGCTCGGGTGGGATGTTTACGCAAAATCCGCCCGCGCCGCTTGTGGATGGGATTATCGTTACCTTGGCTACGCGGTTTTCCGGGTTGGTTAGGATGGCGGCTACTGCGTGGCCTGCCTCATGCCATGCTGTGATTTCGCGGTCTTTTTCGCGGATGTTTGTGCGGTCTTTTTTTTCGCTGCCTGCTAAGGCGGTATAATAGGCCGAGGTGATATCCTCGGGGGTTATGTTTTCGCTTTGGCGGCGGGCGGCGTTAATTGCCGCGTCGTTTAGTAGGCCTTCCAGCATTGCACCGCTAAAATAGACTGTGTCTTGTGCCAGTTTTTCCAGGTCTATTTCTTGTAGGGGCTTGCCTTTTGCATGGAGGGACAGGATTTCTCGGCGGGCGGCTATGTCGGGCAGGCCGATTTCTACGCGGCGGTCGAAGCGGCCGGGGCGCATTAGGGCTTCGTCCAAGGTGTCGGGGCGGTTTGTGGCGGCTACCACTACTATCCCGCTGTCGTCGGAAAAGCCTTGCATTTCTGTGAGCAGCGCGTTTAGGGTTTGCTCGCGCTCGTCGTTACCGTTTAGACCGTCGCTGCGTTTTTTTCCGAGGGCGTCGATTTCGTCTATGAATATTACGCCGCGTTTTGCTTCGCGGGCTTTTTTAAATAGTTCTCGGATACGTGCCGCGCCTACGCCTACATACATTTGTACAAAGTCCGAGCCGCTTACCGCGTAGAACGGAACACCCGCTTCGCCCGCCATAGCGCGTGCCATCAGGGTTTTGCCCGTACCCGGCTTGCCGTGGAACAGGATGCCGCGGGGCATTCTTGCGCCGTAGCGCGTAAAACGCTCGGGGTCGCGCAGGTAGGAGATTATGTCTTGTACGCTTTCTTTGGCTTCGAGATTGCCTGCTACGTTTTCGAAGCCGCATGTTTTTTCGTTTTCATCGCCCGAGACAGTCACAGGAGAAAGCCCCCCTGCTGCTCGCGCCGTGCTGTTACGCCGCTGCACAAAAAGAAGCACACCCGCAACAAGTGCGATTGTAAAACCGATTTGGATAAGATTTGCGTCGGTGGTGGAAGTCTCCGAGACGGAAATGTTGGTCATTAAAAGTGATTCTTTAAACCCTTCGCGGCGTGGGTTGTTTGTTGTAAACAGGGAGGCTTCTTCCGTTAACGTGAAAAAAATCATCGCGCCGTCACCGATGGTTGCGGTTGCAACACGGCCTTCTTCCACTGCTGCCATAAAAGACGTGTATTCCATAAATTGCGGCTCTTCCCGCGTGCGCAAATACGCCGCAAATAATATCAATGCCGTGACAGCCACTATCGCCGCCACACCCAAGATGTTTCTATACTTATTTATAAAGTCCATATGTGTCCCCCCTATGTTTTATAGCCGATTAATTCGCAAGTGAGCTTGCTCGCTTCGACTGATTATAAACGCAGGGAGCGCGATTGTATCTATGTAAGTTTTGGATTTTATAAAACCTACTTAGAAAAAGTCCGGGTATCGCACCGACGCAGCAAAGCACTTGTTTCCACCTTACCCGTATGCGGAAACATATCCACAGGTTGTGCAGTCACGAGTGTATACCCGCCCTCGGTTAAAATTTTAACGTCACGTGCGAGGGTCGCCGGGTCGCAGGATACATAGATTATGTTTTTTTGACCAAAAGCTTTGCAGAGCGCATGTAGCAAGGGTTTTTCGCAACCTTTGCGGGGCGGGTCGAGGAAGACTACGTCGGGGGTTATCTCGCCGGATTGCATTAATCGGGGGATTACTTCTTCTGCTGCGCCGCATATGAATTCCGCGTTTTTTATGCCGTTTAGCTCCGCATTTTTTTTCGCGTCTTCTACGGCGGGGGCTACTATGTCTACGCCGAGTACATGGCGGGCGTGTTTCGCTGCAAAAAGCGCGATAC
>WQRQ01000062.1 GCA_009786685.1 Defluviitaleaceae bacterium | reverse complement strand
CAGAAGGCCATGCAATACCGGGCGCGGCTGCTCGCGTTACTTCTAAGGCGATATCGGCAGCTTGCGGGGCTATCGGGTTGGTGTTACCTGTGGCGGTGTTTATCGTAACCGTGGCCGCATACGACCCCACATGAAGCCCTACGGTTGGCCTAATATAAACCCTCGCGCTGCCGCCGACCGCAATGCCTGTTATATTTGCCCCTTGGGTAATCGTAAATGAGGCTCTGTCATCTCCGCCAAGCACGGCAACAAGCCCGCCCGTGTTTTGGTTGCCCGTGTTTGTTATGATTACGGGTATCGCCGCAGGCTGTGTGCCAAATGTTACATAGCCAAAATCCAATATATCGGGAGCAATCGCTATCCCAAATAAAGGCGTTGGCGGAAACGTAAAGGTAAATATAAGCCTGTCGCTTTGGCGTGCTGTAATGCTTGCATTTTGTCCGTTTACCGAGGCTGTCACATTATCCGCAAAAACATGGCCTGCCGCCGCCGTAAGTGTAACGGTTACGGCATATACTTCCCCTTCCAAGAAGGGATTGTGTGCGGGTTGCCACTCTACAGAGTATACAGAATACATACCACCGCTAACCGCAGCCGCAGTATCTGCGGGAATGCCGCCCGTATTGGGCGCGGTTAAGGTTACTCCCGCCGATGCTATGGCTGTAGGCGCACGGTGCAACGTAACATTACGAGGTGAGCCGCTTATTGTGTAACCCGCAGGGCTTACAACCGTAACCGATACTACCGCACCATTAGCCCAAGAGCCTGTTATCTCCACGGTACGGCGTCTATTGTCACCGTCCGGTATTGATACATTGCCGACGGTTACATTAGCTCCGTATATTGTTATATTTCCGCTTTGGATATTTGCACTCACCGCTTCGTCAAAGGTTAAAGTAAGCTCCGTTGTGGTTACGGTTTCTGTTGTGCCGTTGGCGGATACATTGGTTAATTCTCTTGCAGCCGCCGGCGTAGCGGCGAATGTATGAGAAAATGTACCTGCGTTAGCGGCGTTTGGTGTAGTCGGCACGCCGCCGTTAATTCTAAAAAAGTTAGCCCCTATGCCTGTCAAAATAAATCCGCTTCGCGGAGTGACAGTCACGGTGGCAGTGTATACGGTAGCCGGAGCAAATATACTGCTCACAGCGGGAGACCAAATAATAGCGGCGTCCCATTGCCCGCCGGGGTCGGCAAAAGTGGCCACGGGTGCAGCCCCGACAACCGGAATCGGTATAGTCACATTATAATTTGAAATAGCCCCGGGTGGTATCTGCTCAAAATAAACATAAACCACGATATCTTCCTCAAGGTATATTTCGAGGGTTGTGTCATTACCCTCAGCATACCCGTTTACCGTCCACTCATTAACGCGGAATCCGCTATTCGGCGTAGCCGTAAATACGACCGTACTGCCCTCAGTAACTTCGTCACCGCTGGTTATCGCGCTGCCGTCTACAGTCGCGCCGATACTCCCGTTGTTTCCCGCAGTAAATGTTACGTCAAACGATGGAGGTACTGCAATAGAATACCAATTAGCGGTTAATGTCACGGGGCTGTTAGGCATAGTAAAAGTGATACTCGTTGTAGGGTCATATATAGAGTACCACTCTATTTCACTCGGAATTACCCACTCTAAAAACTCAAAACCATACCTGTCTCCGGCTGTGAAGGACGGACGAGTATGATGTGCAAACATGCTATCTGTGGGCTGTCCGTCAACTACCCCGGGCGGGTTGTTTAAAATGGTAACAGGGTGTCTTGGTACAGGGTATTGTTCCCCGGCCACATCCCGTAGCAAGGGTACTCCAAATGCTCCATCCCATTCCCATCTGTCAGTCGCCGCCCTCAACTCAAAACCCCTGTTATGCCACCAATTAGAATCCTGAGCCATAAGTAATCTAGCGTCACTAAACGAAGTGTTTCGGATTTCGGTATGCGGAGTAGGTATTCCGTTGACAACTATAATAGTTGCCGAATTGCCGGTTATATCAAAATCACCCGTTCCCCAAATCCCTCCAAAGACTGCGTTGGCGGACGGCGGCTCCAGCGTAAAGCCGGAATTTAAAGCCACAACACCATCACTCACAGCACTATCATTTACACCAACAACGCCACCTATCCCGCTACCGTCGGGAAATGCATTAGCAGCAGTGCCGCCAATAAATATTGCGCCGGTTGCATATACCCCACTAATCCGACCTTGCTGTGAGTTAAAACCGACTAAACCGCCTATTCTTCTTATATGACTACCACTAACAGTCATCAATCTTACATCACCGGAGGCATAACTATGCCATATATCGCCATCATTATTGATTCCTACCAGTCCGCCGACATTGGTCTGATTTATCGTGGAGCCGGAAATAACTACATTCCCTGATGCAAAGCTATCTGTAATTACTGCGTCACATCCATTATTAGTCCCCACCAAGCCCCCCATAGTTACAATGCTGATGAATGGTGATGTTGCTCCTACATTTCCGGACGCGCTGCTTCTGTATATTAACCCCTCGTTTACGCCCACCAGCCCTCCTACATGGAGTCCCGTTACATTTCCGGAAGCGTGGCTGTTTATTATTTCGCCTGTACGTTCGTCTGTACTTCGGTTAATGGCGACTAATCCGCCGCCATCGGTAACATTACCCGACGCATAACTGTTTTCAATCCTTCCATTGTTAATCCCAACCAGTCCGCCGCCGGTAATATCAGAGGTTGCAGAGCTGTTAATCACCAGCCCGTTATTTATCGCTACTAAACCGCCCGCAGCATTAGTTGGCAAAATGCTGCCGGGGCCGGTAAAAGTAACGGACGATGTACTATTGGTCACAGTACCGTTGTTTGTCCATGCCAGCCCACCCGGTCTAGAGCCGGTGATGCTGCCTTCGACATTTAGGTTTCGTACTGTGGCATTGGAGCCTATAGTTGAGAATAGCCCGGACCCATTAGTTATATCCACGGTTATTGTGTTACCCTGCCCGTCAAATGTCCCGTGAAGCGTTCCTGTAATCCAAAAATTAGGGGGCGCGTCTATATTATACACAAGCCGAAAATGGCCAAAAAGCCTTTGTGCGTCTCCATTCATCCACCGCAAATGCCCCGGCTCGGAAATCAACCATGGACTTCCTACAGTGCCGGCTCCGGGTGGAGTTATAGGCAAAACAGGCTCAACATCATCCCCAAACACCACTTCCGTCGGCAACACCACCGTACCAAACACCATCAAAAAAGCAACCAACAAAGCCGTAAACCGCCCAAGTAATTTTTTCATAAACAAAAACCCCTTCCCTGTTATGTAGCCGAAAATTTTCCATCACTACAGTATCACAGATACAAGTGATTGGCAATTTGTTTTTAGCCACATACGGGCGGTGATTGGCTCTTTGTATGGCGCGTGCGCTTCGCTTACTTGTGCCTTGGATGATTTTGAAAAAAGCGTTCCGGCCCTTGTTTTATCACCGCCGGCAGCACATTTAAAATCCACAGTTTTGCACCCTCACGGTCGGTCTCGCCTATCGCAAAAAACGCGGTGAGGCGTTCGCGATTTTTTGCTCTGCCGAGACCGTTTCTCATTTAATCCGCTGCACATGCAAGCGTGCATATGTTCGTCAATAAAAAATTTGAAAAACCTACCTTATTAATGTATACTAAAATTCAGACAGGGGAGTTGTCGTTATGACTGTAATGGTAGTAGACGATGTTTCGTTAATGAGAAAGATTTTAACAAACATCCTCGTGCAGCACTGTAAATTGGAAAAAAGTAACGTACACGAGGCGTCGGACGGCACTGTTGCCGTGGCGGATTTTAAGCGTGTAAATCCCAAGGTGATTTTTTTGGATGTGGTAATGCCAAAGATGGGCGGGCAAGAAGCGGTACGAGAATTGCTTAAACAAGGCCCCGATGTACACATAGTGATGTGTTCCGCAGCAGGCGAGCGGGAAATCGTAAAAGAATGCGTACGTGCCGGCGCAAAGGACTATATAATTAAACCCGTAGACCCCGAGCGGGTTAAAGTAGCTTTGCAAAAAGCGGGCTTTAATGATAAGAATTACGACGACGATGACGAGCCGGAAATCGAGCATACCTTCATAACGCTCAAGAAGGAGGAAGGTAGTGGTGGCGGCTTTGATGAAAAGTTTTAAAAACATCGGCATAACCACAAAACTGCTTATGTCTTTTTGTGCTGTTATTTTGATGTTTTTTATCGTGGCGGTTTATTCCAACAGTGTAATCCGCAGCATGGACTACCTGTACCGGTATCGTATGAACAACATGGTACAGCGCAATGTGCTTCTTTTGGAGTTTCACCAGGAGCTTACGGAGTTTCGGCGTCTGCTGAAGGCGTCTTACTACAGCCCGCATTGGATAGCCACCACACCAAACGACGTGCGCCGAGAATACGAAGAATACATTACCCGTTCGTTTTACCGCATGGGTGCGTTGTCGGATAAATACATAGAGTCCGTAGCCGGTGACGGCATGTTTTACCTGCACCTTAATATGTACGATAACCACGCCCTTGTTTCTAAAATGGGAGAAATAATGTCAAATGCAGGCGAGGTATACGGCTGGTTTTACACAAACTTTTTTATAGGCGGCACAGACACCCACTATAAGGGGAATGTGCTGGAGTACACCAACAGAATAGAAAGCGGCATTCGCTACCTCCGTTATATAGAGCAAACCGTGGACGCCTCCATCCAAACAGAAATAGAAAACACCCTTGACCTAAACCAAACAATCACCATATTCACCATATCCGTCGCGCTTATTATTTCCTTTTTGCTGGCCGTTTTCACAGTAAAATCAATGGATAAGCTGGTAAAAGGCATAGAAAGCTCCGCACGCAAAAGTATGCACGATTCTTCGGTGGCGGAGGCAAACTCGCAGGCAAAAAGCCGCTTTCTTGCCCGCATGAGCCACGAAATCCGCACTCCGATTTCCGCAGTCATAGGCATATCGGAGATTCAGTTGCAAAAAAGTGACCTTCCCAAAGACATAGAAGACGCCTTTAACAGAATCTACACATCCTCCAGCGTACTGATAGGCATACTAAACGACGTACTCGACCTCTCCAAAATAGAAGCGGGCAAGCTCGACATCATCCCCGCAGAGTACAATGTGTCCGACTTCCTTCAAGACGTGCTGCAAATGCATGTTGTCTCGCTGGAAAATAAAAAATTCAAATTTATAATAAGCATAGACGAAAAGCTCCCGACCTTGCTCACAGGTGACGTGCTGCGTCTTAAACAGGTGCTTAATAATATAATAAATAACGCATTCAAATACACCGAGGTAGGTCTTGTTAAGTTTTCCGTAAAATGCGCCACACATATTAAAAGCGAACTCATTAACATGGTAGTCACCATCCGCGACACGGGTAAAGGCATGACAAATGCCCAAGTAGACAGGCTTTTAACAGAAGAATACATGCGCTTCCACGAGGCAGAAAGCCCCGAGGTATACGGCACCGGTCTGGGAATGCCCATCGTAATAAACCTGCTGGAGCTAATGGGCGCGCAAATAAGTATAGAAAGCCACTCCCGCGCAGGCACAACGGTAACGCTGCAAATCCCGCAAAAAATATCCTCAAAGGAAACAATAGGCGCGAAAACCGCAGAAAATCTGTCTCGCCTAAAGCCCGCGAGCAAAAAACACGATTTCGCCCCTGTGAGCCTTCCGCATGGCAGGGTGCTTGTGGTGGACGACGTAGAGACAAACCTGTTTGTAGCAAAGGGTCTGCTTGGCCTGTATTCCCTAAAAATCGAAACATGCAACAACGCCGTCGCCGCGCTGGACAAAATAAAATGCGGCGAGGAATATGACATAATCTTTATGGACCACATGATGCCCGAGCTAAACGGCATGGACGCCACAAAAATTCTGCGCGACATGGGCTACACCCGCCCTATAGTCGCACTTACGGCAAATGCGTTTGTGGGTCAGGCCGAGCAATTTTTGGCAAACGGATTTGACGAGTTTATGGCAAAGCCGATAATCACAAAAATTCTTCACGAAGTCCTGATGAAATACATCCCAAAAGAAAACGAAGCCGATGAAATCATCCCCGAGCAACCCAACGAAGCCGTACTCGACGACTTTTACGGTTCGCCGGAAATCATGCAGATGGTAATAGAAGAATTCAAAGACACCCAGCAAAATGTAATAGAAGAAATAAAAGCAGCTCTGGCAGAAAAAGACGCAGAAACCGCCCGCCGCCTGTCTCACACAATAAAAAGCATGGCGGCAATGATGAGAAACACAGAGCTGGAAGCCACGGCAAAAGCCGTAGAAGCAGAAATATTCGGCGGCGGCGAGCCAACCGCCGAGCAAATAAGCGCGTTAGAAATTTTGGTAAGGAAGGTACTGGATGAAAATTCTGATAGTTGACGACGAAAAACACATAGCAGAGCTTATTTCGTTATACCTGCGCAAAGAAGGCTTTGAGACAAAAGAAGTAAACAGCGGGCGTTACGCGTTGGATATTTTTACGCAGTACGCGCCGCATTTAGTGCTACTGGATATCATGCTGCCCGAGGTAGACGGCTATCAGGTATGCAGAGAAATCCGCCGCATAAGCTCCGTTCCCATTATCATGCTTTCCGCAAAGGGCGATACCTTCGATAAGGTGCTTGGGCTTGAGCTTGGCGCGGATGATTATATCGTAAAACCATTTGAACCAAAGGAGCTTATCGCCCGCGTAAAAGCGGTGCTTCGCCGCTATGAGGCAAAGGCCATCATAGCAGGCCCGCGTGCCGTTGTACTGCCAAACCTTTCCATAGACGCCGACAAGCTCACCGTAATTTACCACGGCAAACAACTGGAGCTTCCTCCAAAGGAATTTGAACTTCTGCACTATCTGGCCAGTCATCCCGGCCAGCCCTTTACCCGCGACCGTCTGCTCACCGCGTGCTGGGGCTACGAGTTTGCAGGGGACACCCGCACAGTAGACGTACATGTAAAACGCCTGCGAGAAAAAATGCGCAAAGACGACGTATGGCAAATAAAAACCGTATGGGGTACGGGCTATAAATTTGAGGTGAACGCACAATGACAGATAACCTAAGCCCCCGTGCAACAAAAACCACCGTGGGCAGAAAACATCCCGCTAAGGAATGTGATATCCGCACGGAGTTTCAGCGCGACCGCGACAAAATCACACATTGCAAAGCCTTCCGCCGCCTCATGCACAAAACGCAGGTATTTATCTCGCCCGAGCGCGACCACTACCGCACACGTCTCACCCACACACTGGAAGTAGCACAAATCTCCCGCACGGTAGCCCGCGCATTAAAATTAAACGAGGACCTCACAGAAGCAATCGCCCTCGGCCACGACCTCGGCCACACACCATTTGGTCACACGGGCGAAGAAGCCCTAAACGGCCTAATGCAAAACGGCTTTCGCCACAACGAGCAAAGCGTCCGCGTGGTAGAAGCACTGGAAAACCTAAACCTCACAGTAGAAGTAATAGACGGCATACTAAACCACCGCACAAAATGCTCCCCCGCCACACCCGAGGGGCGCGTAGTGCAGCTATGCGACAAAATCGCATACATGAATCACGACGTAGACGACGCCATCCGCGCAAAAATCCTAACAGAAGAAGACCTGCCCACAGAAGTCACGGACATCTTGGGCAAAACTCCCGCAGGCCGCATAGATTTCCTCGTGCGCGACCTGATAAAAAACAGCGAGACAAACGAAGACAGCGGAGAAATCGGCCTTTCGCCACAAACAGCGGCTTCCCTAAAGTCCTTCCGTACATTTATGTTCGAGCGAGTATACGCAAACCAACTCCACAACAAAGAGCGCAGCAAAATAAAAGCCATGATTGGCCTAATGTTTGAATACTACATGCACAACCCACATAATTTACCATCGGAAATCCGTACCGACGACACGGAGCGCGCCACGGCGGATTTTATAGCAGGCATGACAGACCGCTTTGCACAAAAGCAATTCAGAGAAATCTTCATGCCGGCGGCATGGGAGGCATAACCGCGCAAAGCGCGGCTCCGGAGGAAGAGTAGCCGGGGTTTCCCCGGCGTAACGGCGGGGTCGTAGGGGCAGAGCCCCTACTTAAATAGAGGGGGAAACAAAATGACAGGCATCATAGGAGCAATGCAAGTAGAAGTAGAGGGACTTATTAAAAAAATGAGCAACACTGTAATCGACGTATACAGCGGAGTCACCTTTGTGCGAGGCAAACTGGGTGATACGGACGTTGTGGTGGCAAAATGCGGGATGGGAAAGGTAAACGCGGCAGTGTGTGTCCAAACCATGATACTTATGTACAAGCCAAAAATAATACTTAATACGGGAGTGGCGGGGTCTATTTCCAACGCATTGCGAATAGGGGACATAGTCATAGGACAGTTTGTCGTACAGCACGACTACGACCTCACCCCGATAGGCCACGAAAAAGGATATATAGAAGAAGTAGACAAAATCCTATTCCCATGCGACCAGTCCGCCGTAGAAATTTTAGAAAAAATTGCGGCAAAGCACGGCACATACCACACAGGTGTAATAGCCACAGGAGACCAATTTGTAGACAGAATAGACATAAAAAACGA
This sequence comes from Defluviitaleaceae bacterium, assembly GCA_009786685.1. Lineage (GTDB taxonomy): Bacteria > Bacillota > Clostridia > Lachnospirales > WQUN01 > WQVC01. Next base: position 7,926 of record WQRQ01000062.1, on the reverse strand, counting down.
AATCTCCGGCAAGTTTAACGCCCTCGCCGTGGAAATGGAAGGCGCGAGCCTGGCACATGTATGCGACTTAAACAATATTCCGTTTGGCATAGTGCGGGTGATTTCCGACAGTGCGGATATGGATTCCCACTTCGAGTTTTTCAAATTTGTGGAAGAAACTGCAAAAATTTCGATAGAAATTATATCAGAGTTTGTGCAAATAAATAAATAAGGGAGCATATATTTATGAAATGGCATTCTTCGTACGAGACAGGAAACACAACGGTAGACAACGACCATAAGGAAATTTTTTCGCTGGTAGACAGTCTTATTAATTCTTCATTCGAAAATCAACGTGAGAGCGTAACAAAAGCGATTGATTATCTCGCAGGCTATGTAGTCAGGCACTTCGGCAACGAAGAACGCCTCATGGAAGAGTCCAACTACCCGCGCATGGAAGAACATAAAAAACAACATAGCGATTTTGTGGGTGTAGCCCTCGGCCTGCGGGAAAAATACGTGTCGCAGCCGGAAAATGCTTCCGACATAGGATTGGAGATTAACAAAACCATCGTAGATTGGTTGTCCGAGCATGTGCTTGGTAGTGACAAGGCACTGGCCGACCATTATAAAAAGTGGGGTGGATAAATGAAAGCTAAATTTTCGGTTTTAATGCTTTTAATAGTTATCGCAATGATAGCGATTGTTGTTTGGCAGACGATTATGCCTTCGCTTTTGCTTGCCGTCATTGCTATTTTGATTATCGCCGCCATTGCGTATTTTATTGTAGCAAAGCAGCTAAAGCCGCTGGAGCAGCTTTCAAAAACCGCAGGTATGATTGCACAAGGCCGCACGGGTTTTTATCTGGATATAAACAGCAAAGACGAAATCGGCCGCGTCTCCCACGCATTTATGGCAATCTCCGACGCAATAGGCTTGATGAAAGACCAATTTGAAGAGGCAGAACACGCCATAAGCCACGGAGACGTATACTACCGCATGGAAAACGAAAGCCTGCAAGGTGCGTTCCAAGAAATAATAGGCGACGTAAACAAAATAAACGGCAGAATGGCAGGCTTTTTGGATTTCCTAACCACGCCTGTTTCCATTATCGGCAGCGATTTTATTGTAAAATACACAAACAAAAAACTGCGTGACATAACAAATATACGGGCAGCGGTTATCCGCCAAGGCAAACATGTAAACGAGGTGTTTAACACCGATATGGCAAACAATCCCGCCTTCCTAAAGGCGTTACAAGAAGGCGTCCACGCCTCCGACGAGCTGGTAATCCAACTTAACGCAAACGAAGACCGCAAATACAACATCACCCTCGACGCAATCCCCATAAAAGAAGTAATAGACGAAGAAGAACAAATAATAGCTGTATTTCTGCTGCTTACGGATGTTTCCGGCATAAGGGACGCAGCACGCATAGCAGAAAAAAGCAATAACTACCGCCGCGAGCAGTTAAAACGCCTTACGGATTCCATCACCACAGCGTTTGCGCAGGGCAATTTGGCAATGAAAATCTCCCGCGCCGACGGCTACGACGAGGAGACAATGCCCATCGCTCTGGAGTTTGACAGTATGGGGCTAACCCTAATCCACAGCATAGAGCGTGTAAAAAGCTATGTAGATGAGCTTCAGCAAACCTTGGGCGAGATGTCGCGCAAGGATTTTACGAGTGGCATAAAAGGCGACTATGTAGGCGATTTTACCGCAATCAAAGACAGCGTAAACACAATATTCTCGGATATGAACCGCTTTTTTGCGGAAATCCTAAATTCCTCCGGTCAGGTGCGTACAGGAGTAAACGACATAGCCACCACTGCTCGCGACCTGTCCTCCAGCTTTTCGCAGCAGCTTAACCTCGTTACCCAAATCAACGATTATGTAGCAAACATCACAGGCGACATAAACCAAAATCTAAACAACACACAGGAGGCCACTCGCCTATCCTCCGCCACAAAAGCCGACGCCCAAAACGGAAGCACCCAAATGGCAGAAATGATGGAGGCAATGGAAGACATCCGCAACAGCTCCGCAGAAATCGCAAAGGTAATAAACACGATAAACGACATAGCCTTCCAAACAAACCTGCTGGCTCTTAACGCCTCCGTAGAAGCCGCCCGAGCAGGCGAACACGGCAAGGGCTTTGCGGTAGTAGCCGACGAGGTACGCAGCCTTGCCACTCGCTCCGCCAAAGCCGCAAAGGATTCTACCGATATGATAAACGAGTCCATCGGCAAAGTAGCCCAAGGTGTAGAAATAGCAGAAAACACAGCCAACGCCCTAAACAAAATAGTAGAAGCCGTAGCAGAAATAGACAACACAATAAACACAATCTCAGAATCAAGTACAAAACAAACTCGTTCCATCACCCAAATAGAAGCAAGCGTACAAGACATAAACAGCATGACAAAAAACAATGTAGAAGTAGTAACCCAAAATGCAAACACCGCAAACGAATTAGTAAACCACACCGACGACTTACAAAGCATGATAACGCAGTTTAAGCTCCTCGGCTAAGAGCCTTTTGCGGGCAAGCCGCCACGCATTTTCCGCAACGGAAGCACTCGGCATGGTTAGGCGCGGTCATAATATCACAAGCGTCGGCGCAGCTTTTGCAAGAGGTGCATTTACCCTCATCGCATTTCATACGAAAAATCGCAATGCGGTTAAGCAGTGAGTAAATTGCCCCCAGCGGACAAAGCACGCGACAAAAAATCCGCAGCACAAAAACGGAAATAATCAAAACACCCACCGCGATTATCGCCTTAATCACAAATTGCCATCCGATAAAATCAAACAAAAAGTTATGCACAGCCAACAAAGGCACAGCCCCAAAAATCGTCCCGGAAGGGCAAATATAAGCACAAAACATGGGACTGCCAAAAACCACGGGCAACAAAACAACAAACATCACAAGCACAAAATATTTAACATATCGCAAAAACCTCAAAGGCGTAACCAGCTTTGGGGTTTTTATTTTGTACAATAAATCCTGCAAAAATCCCATAGGGCAAACAAACCCACAAATAAATTTGCCAAATATAACACCAACGGTAAGCAAAAATCCCGTGACATACAGGCTAATACTATGCCGCGCTCCCGCAAAAAACATCTGCGCCGCACCTATAGGACAGGAGAAAGCCGCCGCAGGGCAGGCATAGCAATTTAAACCGGGCGTGCATATATGCTTTAGCTTGCCCCGATAAATTTCGCCGGTGACAAAATTTTTTAAAAACGGGTTTTGCAAAATAAAAAAACCAATTTGTGCTAAAAGCCTACCCTCCAAGCCCAATGCATTCCATGCAAATAATAGTGGCCTTTTCAAAAATCTCCCGAGCCTCACCCATAATCACCCCCGCCGCAATAAAAATAAGCCCAAGCAAAACCAGGCTTATTTGCAAAATTTTTATCCGTCTCATATTCCCAAAGCCGCTTCTATAAACAGCCTGTAATGCCTCGCACCGCGTATCAGCTCGCCGCCCACGAGCGTACCGTCCGCATTAAAAAGCCCCGCAGAAGGCACAAAACCCGTGTTTAAAACATCTGCAAGCTCACCGTTTGCAGTTCTGCTTACATGCGAAAACGTCGCCCCGGCGTCATTAACAAGCCCGGCAGCCGCACCATCCGTATCAAAATCCACCATCAGCCCCAAAAAGCCTACCCTGTCGCCAAATTCTTCATAAAGCTCCCCAAGCAACGGCAACGCCGCCACACAAGGCCCGCACCACGTAGCCCACAAATATACAAAATAAAACTCCCGCAAGGGCAAATCATCCTGTGTAACAACATCCCCATTAACATCCGGCGTGGAAAACTCAAACGGAAAGCCACCGTTTTCTACGATGTCGTCAGCTTCCGCTTCCGTGACCTCCACAACCTCCACTGCCTCATACTCCGTTTCGACGGCACATGCACAAGCCGCCAGCGGAAGCATCACAAGCATCGCGATAAAAATAAATTTCATACTCCGCCTCCTAATCGACTTCATACCCTTCGGGCAACTCTTCCGGGCTTAATATTTTTGTGATATTAACATCGGGTACTCTTTCCATTACAAGGATATCTGTGCTGCCCCATAGCCTTACGTATGGGCGTAGCTTATTTGTACTGCCCGGTATTACCATGCCCAGTTTTCCGTTTGACAATTCCAATATGGTGTTGACAGGATAAAGCTCCAGCTTTGCAAGGAAGGCCTTTACGATTTCGAAATCAAAGGCAGAGCCTACATCTTTTAATATTAATTCAAATGCATCGGAAGGCAGCATGGGCGACCGATACGGCCTAAACGAAGTAATCGCGTCATATACATCCGTCACAGAAATTATCTTGCTAAAAAGCGGGATGTCTTTACCTTTTAGCTGGTGCGGATAGCCAAACCCGTTAACCTTTTCGTGGTGAAACATGACGCCATTCCAAAGTTCTACATCGCCTATGGCGTTCTTTTTGAGGCTTTCTGCGCCTAGTGTTGTGTGGTTTTTTACCAGAAGAAACTCCTCGTCGGAGAGCTTGCCTTTTTTGTTTATCACTTCCAGCGGAATCATCTGTTTGCCGATGTCGTGCAGCATAGCGCATCGCCCAAGGCGGAACAATGTGTCGCTGTCCAACCCAAGCTCCTTTCCCGTGGCAATGGAGAGCACAGATACGCTAAGGGAGTGATGGTATGTGTACTCATCATACTGTTTTAGGTCATTTATATGCACAAGTCCTGTAGTGTCGTCTTCTATAGCGTGCAGGAGGTCTGTTACCACGCCTTCCAAGTTATTTACACATTGGTATGCGGTGGTTTTATTCATGTGACCGTCGGGCGAGATTTCTCCAAAAAGCTGTTTTACACTGTCGACGGCTTCTTCTTTCAGTTTTTCGTCCACTACGGATTTTACAGGGACGTGCTTTTCTGCCTTGGGTCGCTCCTTTATAATCGCAGGTGCGGGAGGAGCAGAAGGCGCAACCTTAGGCGGCAATGCAGGTGAGCTTTCTATCTCTACTGCTTTTACGTCCTTGCGCTTTAAAATGCGGAGTAGATTGTCGTCCAATACTTTGCCCTTGCGCGCCGCCAGCATGTCAACCCCTGCACTGTTTTTAAAATAAACCGACGCCGCGAGTGTCATGCCTACTTCTACGTCTTTGAGTGCTATCTTTTTTGTATACATAGTGACATCTCCTTACATATCCCATGTCGAAACATTTATCTGTCCTTTATTACGTGCGATATCGGGGTGGAGCATTTCTGCAAGAAGAGTGCCGTTGGATTTCCAGCCGAGAATATGGTGACGCCCTGCGGCAATCGCTACTATTTCGCGCCAGTCCATTGTAGCGGCCTCCACGCCGGAATCCGGCCAAAAATACGCAAGCAGCCTAACCGTCCCGTTTTCGAAAAGCCCCGCAAAATAATCCGGCGCGGCAGAAATCTGCCGTACGTTTTTCCAGCCGCTAAAGCTGCGGCGCATGTGGTTTTCCTTACCCACGCGGGCGATTGTGCCGTCCTGCAACAAGGCTATAATACGCGTAGGCGACCCAAAGCCTATATCTACCACGTTTTCCAAATGGCTCACTTGCAGGTTGCCACCTTGATTATTGCCTGTAACCAGCACTTTACCATCCTTTTTTATTCCAAAGGTGCAATCCTGCCCCGCGACTACATGGGTGACATTGCGCCAATGCTTTATATTGCACTCACCGTAGCGGTTTTGCCCGCAAGCCAAAAGCGTACCGTCATCACGCAAGCCTACGGTATGCCGCGACCCTGCCGAAATTTTTACAACCTTGCTCCAGCTTTTTACATTAAGCTGCCCAAAATCATTGCGCCCGACACCAAGCACGCTTCCGTCATTGCGTACACCTACGGTAAACCGCGCACCCGCCGATACTGCCTTCATATCGCGCCAATCATAGGTATTTGTATGACACTGCCCGTCAGAATTTGTACCCGATGACTTAACCTGCCCGTCCCTCGTAATCGCAACAGAATGATAATCCGCAGTAATCTTTTGCGCAAAACGACTGTTGATAAACGCCCGCTTAACCTGCGGAAACGCAGGCCTCGGCACTGTCATCAGCGGTCGGCGTTCGTCACCGATATATGGGCTGTTGGACGCTCCGCCGGGGCGTTCCATACGTGGGCGGGATTCCATTATGTGGTCTTGCAGGGATTTTCGCGGCTCTGGCGCGGGCGGCTTTGGTGGCTCTTCATTTTTATATACCGCGCCTTCGTCGTTTATGCTAAAACCCAAAAACAGGCTAAACACATTTAAAATCCACTCCGCAACGCCTTCGTCCACGGCAAATGTGTCCACAAGCTGCCGAGTAAGCCGTTCCCTAACCACAGGATAGGTTTTATCGGAGTATTTTAACTGAAAATACCCGCCAACCTCCAAAAAATTTGAAACCTGAATACGCTCCTTTCGCATAGTAGGTGCAAGGTCGTTAAGCAAGTTACGTGCCGTGGTCAAATTATAGAAAACGCCGTCGCCATACGTATCGCGCATAGCATTAAGCGCGTCGAGGATTCTCATGTCCATTATTCACATACCCCCACGGGGTACCAGCTTTTTACATAGTCCATTTTCATGTTTTGATTGCTCCACAGCCAGCCCTGGTGCGTATAGGCCACGAGCAAATTGCCGTCCTTTGTAAGCCCAAGCAGCCGCTTGTAACCGCCATAAATTGCCACGATGTTGGCCCATTTATCGGCGTCGGTCTCCGGGCGTGGTTTGTCGCGCTCGTAGGTCAGCACCCTCACAGTGCCGTCCCCGCGCAAAATAGCAAAGCAATCCGCAAGGTCTACTATACTGATAATATCGCTCCACTGCGCAAAATAATTTGACGGCTGGTTATCCTTATAAATTCGTCTGTCCTTGCCCAAAATCACACAGCCGCTGTTGTAAGTGGAAATCACCTGCGTCACATCGGTACAAGCCAGTAGCCACGCGATTTCCTGTGCCGCGTCGTCGTCGGTGATATTTACGGCAAGTGCCAACGTGCCGTCGGAGCGCACGCCGATAACGCCTTCGGGATAGCGAGAAACACTTACGATATCCGAGAAGGTAGATAAATCTAAGCCCGACTTCCCAAAGGCCACGGCCGTACCGTCATTCATAACGCAAACGGTATCATGTCCAAAAGCATAAACGGAGCGCACATTTTCCAAATGCCCTACATCGCATTCGTCAAAAACATTAGTCCCCGTTGCCAAAACTCGTCCGTCCACCCGCAGACCAAGCGTATGAGCCTCGCCCGCCGCCACTGCCACGATATCGCTCCAGCCAATCACATCGCACTGGAAATCCAAGTTATCGCCGCCTGCAAACACCGTCCCATCCGCAGAAATCGCCGCGACATGCTTCTTGCCGATAGCAACTTGTCCCTGTAAATACGCCGCGGATACCCGTTCCAGCCGAGCCTCGGCGTCTTTTTCGTCCGACGGCAGCGCGTCTTTTTCCAAATAACCCAGCGCAACGCCAAACAGCCGCACAACCCATAGGGCGGCGGCACGTTCCATGCAAAATGTTGATATTAAATTGTCTGTTAATTTCTTCTCCGCAAGGGGATACGATGAGCTAAGCAAAGTGTGATATCCGTCGGCCTCTACAAAGCTGCGCACCAGTATTCTTTCCTTTGGCATGTCGGGCAAGAGGTCGAGCAAGATAGCGTTAGTACGATTCATATTTTCCAAAGCGTCCCCATGGTCGCGTAAAACGCGGGCAATTACATCCAGCATAGAATCATTCACACCGGCTGCCCCTTTTCATGTTGATTATCTATTATATTACCATGCTAACCGCGACGTGTCACGACCGCGAGCGAACTGCGCTCGCGCCGGGGTCAGGCATACTAACCGCACCGGTGGAAGGGGAAACGCTGACAGACCCGCCGCGCCCGCCGGAAGCACCCAATGCAGAACTCATTGCCTGTGCAGCAATTTCGCCGGGGCTA
>WQRQ01000061.1 GCA_009786685.1 Defluviitaleaceae bacterium | reverse complement strand
TGTCTAACGAAGAATGGCGGCTCATGGCATTTACAGACGCGGAGGCGATAGAATCCACCCGCGCCGCGCACCGTGTTATTTTAAGCGAGCGCAGGCGTTTGCATAATGTTCCGTTTACGGAGCGCGGCAGCACGCATTGGGTAGAAAATGTGGACGGCACGTTTTTTATCCGCGAGAATGTTCATATTAAATATTTTTTAACCAACGGGCGGATTATGACGCGGGAGTATAGTATCACAGGCGATTTTATAGCAGACACGGGCTTTGATGAATTTTTGACAAGCGAACATGTACTACTCGCGGATTTTCCTATTTTAAGAAACCCGGAGGAAATAAGCCATATAAACCTACAGTTTACCCGCCGCGAGCAGAGCATTGACGGCAGGGCGCACGCGGATGGTGAGGTTTTACCGGCGGTAATGATTTTTAACCGTGCGCAAATCGCTGAGATATTGGAACTTGTATCACAGGGCGTTATAGAAAACGGAAGGGAAACACGGGCGCGAAGGGCTGCAAACCCTTTGGATTTTTCGCGACCCGACAGCGAGTTTTGGCTTAATATATCAATTATTACCCATGACCATGTACAGGGCGACCGGCAAGGCTGGTGGCGGTGGACACGACAACCGCATATCTTTGGCGAGCCTGTAGACAGACTGCATGAGCTGGTTTATGGCTGGGGTGTTTGGATGGATATGGATTGACGCGGATTTAAAAAAATTCAACCGACGATAATACTGTGGCTGATATAAGAACTCATTAAGAAACACCCTAAAACCAATATTCTTATGCAGACGAGTAATCGGAATGGCAGAAACAGGACGCAGATTTATGGCAAGCTTACACAGAACTAAGCAATAGCCACCCCGACAGCATTGTATTCCAACGACTAGGCGATTTTTACGAAGTCATGGGCGAAAATGCAAAGATACTCGCTAACGAGCCGGGACTTGGATTAACAATAACGGGGCGTGATGTGGGCTTACCCGAACGTGTCCCAATGGTAGGAGTGCCAGAGCATAGATTAGATTCTGTTGTGGCAGCACTTAGTAAAAATCATAGCATTGTTCTTTCCGACAAAGAAAATATTACAGTCATACCCAAACCCGTAACCGCAGTTGATTTGAAAATCGTTGCAGATTACCTACAAAAACAGCACGAAAAAATACAAGCCGCCGACCCCACAAAAAAACAGGGACAAGCGGCTTTTACTATGGGTATAAAGCGCATGGAGCAATCCAACGAACGCATACCCGACACCCTCCCACAGTTAAAGGCACTTTTGACACATGTAGCGCAAAGCCCGGACCTAACCACGCTAAAAGAACGTATGAATACCCTACACACCCAATTTATACAGCACTATTCCACCGCAGTACAAAACACGATTGACACAGGAGCGAAAGCCGAGCTAAAAACACCCACCAACGCACTAAAAGACCCGCCGCAAGGTGAAAACGTGGCGGCAATATGAATTGGACAAGGGAACAGTTAGCGGAAATGCTTGGATTATCGTCTCGTCATCTCCAATATATTGAGACAAAAGGACAACACCCAAGTTTGAATAAATTTTATATGATTGCAACATTGCTAAATATTTCTGTAGACCAATTCTTTTTCCAAGATAACAAAAGCAAAACCACTAGACGTAGACAAGTTGACGCTATGCTTGATGGTATGGGCGAAAAAGAATTGTCAGTTGTGTTTGCAACCATTACGGCACTACATGAAATCAATAGTACCATAGACTAACATTGCCGTTTAAATATACTTAATTAACTTATACGTGTATAATAACCACAATGATTCTCAACAGTATGGGGGCGTTGCAGACAGGGGGTATTTTAGTTGTTCTCTAAATTTTTCTCAAAGACATCTAGCAATAAGAGTGAAAATCTTATCGAGGAAATATACGACATGTATTACGGTACAATGATGTCCGTTGCCAACAGCATAATTAAAGACCATGCGTTGGCAGAAGATATTGTCGCAGAATCATTTATTAAAATTAATCGCCACCTTGGAAAATTACAAGATATTTCCAGTCACCAAACGAGGGGTTATATCGTTAGTGTAGTGAGAAGTATTTCATATGACTTTTATAATAAGAGAACGCGAAACAAAGAGGATATTGACGACAACTTAGAATTAATTCCGGATAAAGACATTAACATTTTATCGGATTTGGTTATTCAAGATACTTGCGATTCCTTGAAAGAAATTATCCAATCATTACCCGAACATCTAAGGGATGTTGTTTATCTCCATGCAAGTGGATATAGCCATGATGAAATTGCACAATCGCTGGGAATAAGTTACGCCAACTCTAAAAAGCGATTGTCGAGGGCAAGAAAAATGGCACAGAAAATTTGGGAAGGTGAGAAAAATGGAAAATAGCGCAAACATTGAAAGAAATAAAAAAGTATTTGACGCGCTGTTTAACATTGCAGCCGAAGAAGCATTAAAAGAAGAAATGGACGCATTGCCGAGTTGCGAAGAATTAAATGAAATATACCCTCGCACAAAATCTTTGGATAAAAAAGTTTACGACGCAATAAACAGGGAAAAAAGGATTGCGAAGAGGAAAAAAACTATTAATACATTTACAAAAATAGCGGCAGGATTTTGTATTATTGCTATGCTTTGCATGGGAGCGTTGATGTCTGTGGAAGCGTCACGAAATTTTATATTAAATTTTTTAATAGATATGCGGGGTGATTATATTGTTTTCGACTTTGGGGTTGAGGAAAGGTCACATTCATCTGTTGGAGAGATTGTGTTGAACTACAAGCCGGAAGGTTTTGAATTAATCAACACTCACACACAAGACACCTTGCGTATCTATGTTTTTATGGACGATGCAGACCAAAACATTATTATACAGCGTTTTATAGGTACAAATTTTACTATGGGTGTTGACTATGAATACATGGAATTTTCAGAAGTGCTTATAAACGGAGAACCGGCAAAGCTATTTATTTCAAGTGATGGACACATAGAAAATAAAATAATGTGGATTGTTGGAGAAGATGTAATCACTATCATCACTTGCCTTGATGTTGTAACACTTATCAAAATAGCAGAGAATCTAATTGTAAGATAAAAATAAAATTTGTTTTAATAATTTTAGCAAAATGTGTCACCAAAAATCATTTTCCACCGTTATGTTAAGTAGGGTCAAAAAACATAACGAAGGGAGGTGATTTTTTATGAATAAAAGAATGTTTATCTCTCTGTGCTTGTTTGCAGTATTTGCAGTTGGCTTTACAGTACAAGCATATGCAAAAGAATCTGTACGGACTGCCGAGTACATTTCCATTGAGCCACTTTGGTCACATACTATTTCTATAGCGGCGGGATTAGAAATTAATAATGGCAGAGCCACTATGGCAGGCTCAGTAATCGGACGCTCCGGCACAGAGAGCATTTCCGTCAATGCCCGACTGGACAGGATTAATGCTAACGGGACAATAACAAACATTGGCTCATGGAACAATCTCAATACCACAGGCAATACATGGTCATGGGAACGTGTGCATTATGTAGCCAGGGGACACGATTATCGCCTTACGCTTACGGCGACAGTCTTTAGAAATGGAGAAAGCGAAACCGTTTCTATGAGCAGAACTACAAGAGCAAACTAAAAAATCAAAGGAGAATTAATTTATGAAAACTACAATCAAAAAAACAAAAATGGGTTTTCTGTCTGTTGTGGGTTTAATAGCATTTTTAATGCTTGCGAACTTTAATACGGTTTACGCTGAAGGCCCCATTAATGAAATGCAGCCATTTTCTACCGTAATCGGCGAAAATGGCGGGGCTTCGGGGAATTTTTCTGTGACCACCGATGACAGAGGTTTAAACTTAGGAAATATGGCAGTTTCTGATTACATTAACGTTTTTGCAAGGCAGGCTCGAATTATACCTGCCGGATTTACACTGATGTCAACGACACCCACAACATATCGCCACAACCCAACCCTGGCGACTGTAGCCTCTGTGGATGCGACGGTTAGCCTTTTTAGAGCCAATGATGACCATAACATTTGGGTGTTACAAATGCAGGGGCAATCTCGCGGTGCTACGCGAACAGTCAGTAATTTTTGGGGTAATTTAGTTACAGAGACCACTGGAATAAGCAGATTTGGGTGGCGTGTTTCACAATCAGGAGGGGCACATTTAATGAATTGGGCACCGAGCGGAACGACAACTTCGACGTGGGGAGGTTTTCCTATCAATGTTTCGATTACCCCTACCATAAGAGGAGTTTCTTTGTTTAGTATCGGCTCAACATTTTGGCTTAATCAAACAAATGAAACCGTCACAGGGTCTAATAACGGTGGTGGAAGATTTTCAGCAGAATGGTTTACAAATACACCTGTTAGAGGCTCAAATCCCGTAAGCTTACACGCAACATTGGCTTACAATATTAATGGTAATGATATTATGTTTTCGTGGGATTATCCATTTACATGGAATTATTGGAGTCGCTAATTGTTCAACACGAATCAATGCTTGTAAAATAAGGGTGGATTTGCGCTTCGTTACTAAAATAGCGAAGTGCAAATTATCGCCTTAAACTTTTAAGGGTGAATAATTGTGAAAAAGATTATTATTGGTTGTGTTGTTTTTCTTGTTATTGCGCTAAGCATTGTTTTAATCATACAAAATCACAACATCGCAGAAGCGGGAATTATTTTTACGCCTGTAAAAAAAGCAAATTATACTATTACTGCCGTTATGGATGGGGAAGCATTCGCATTGGGAGCTATGAACTTACGGTATTCTTCCCCTTATTTGGGCACTGTGGATATTGTAGAGACGAGGACATATACCGGGATTTTCTTTAGGGAGGATATTGATACAATAATAAACGAAAAACACTATCGTTTCTTGGGCTCAAACTTAGGAGAGGTACAAGAGAGAGAGTGGGTCAATGGGGAGTTAAATATCTCTCACCACTATGCTGTTTTAAGCAAGGATAATTATGTTAAAGTACACACATATTTAAGTTTAACAAGAGAAGATGATATGATTATACATGGCTCTGCCTTCCCTGATACATGGCCACAGGCTTTATACTTGCCTAATAGTGATGTCCCTATTTCTATATTTGCAAGCAACCGTTTTTATGTGGCGAGCAGAGGGCTGGATATAACACGTAATTTTGCTAACTATGAAGATGGAGAAATTTTCTTTTTCTATAATTTAAGGGGAACGTTTGATTTGTTTAGACATATCAAAAATGAAACGATTGAGACAATTGAAGGGTACGTACGAGTTGCCGTTGTAGAATCAACAGGGGAGATAGATGCTACTTTATGGATAGATAGCAATGGGTTGATATATAAAATTATCGAAAGACTTGACCCGGATTTTTCTCTTTATATTGTTTTAGAATCAATATTGAGGGAGTAATTCGGTCAATATCGCGATTTTCTACGCATTGAAGCGTTTGAAGATTACGCGTAAAAAAACGCTTAGTTATGTGGAAAAATGTTCGGCAAAACGAGTTGAATTTGCCGAAACCATTGAAAGTTATCCACAGCACAAGCTTTATTTCGTGGATGAGTGTGGGATTGACGAATTATGTTAGTTTTATGCGTTTTGGAAGGTGTTAACATGAATACAAACATAGATACAAACGGACAAATGAATTGGCATATTAAACTTAGAGTTTCCGCAAGCATTTGTATCGCGTTAGGTGTGTTGCGGATTATTGCATGTCAGTTATCGTATGTCTTCGCGTTATACCCACACAGAGTTGACGGTATATATCTTGATGTTTTTTGGCAGGTTGCCCCATTTATTGTTACAGCCTCTGTGTTGCAAGTTTTCGCGGGGATTTGCGGAGTTCGATGTTGGGGCGAACCTAAAAAATCAATTTTTGTAGCAGTCATTGCAAGCTTTCTTGTCGCTTTTGATGGCGTAATTATAATTTGCACGCTCATTTTATGGGTTAAGCAAACATTGTTTTCAATCGAAACGATATTTTCGCAACTACCGTTTCTTCCGCTATTTCTAATTTTCGTAGGTAGTATTGTTGTTTTTATGTTCGCACATACGGCATACACATATGTTATACGAATTTATACCAACAAGCATGAAAACGATAATAAAGTATTATAACACCGCAACTTATTGATATTAATATAATTTTTATAATGATATATATGTTTTTTTCATGTGTGAGTATGAATTTATTATTTAAATTTTATTCATTGTAAAGGTAATCCGATTGCTTTGTGGTAAAAAAACGCTAAAATTACAGTCTGTTTTTTATGTCAAACTTTCAAAGTAGCGGTTAATAAAAGAGTGCTGCTGATTTATTTATTATAGAAAGTTGATTGTAACGAGAAAAACATGTAAAGCACCGTGAACAAAATAAATCAAATGCAGAATATTTTATCGCCGCGACAAGGAAGCACACCAACTTACAAAGTTTAAACGCAACGGTATTACGTGAGTTTATAGATAGGATTGAAATATCCGAGTTTAAGAGAAAGAGCAAGGAGCGTAAAATCCATATCGTCTATAATTTTGTCGGAGCATTTGATTTTGTAACTGCTGTAGAGCAATCTAAAAGCAACCAACTACAAAGAAATACGGCGTAGCTTGCCGCCGCGCCGTATTTCTAAAAAAGTTTCTTACGTCAACCTCGCATTTATCGTCGGTTGAATTTTTTATCCTTCGTTTTTACTTCATACCCATGTGGGCGGGGGTTGCTGTTAATGAAGTTTTTACGCAGTTCATGTCGTGGGGGCTTGCGTCGGGGGAGGTTGCATAGTAGCCTTTTTGCTCGGCTATTTTGTAGAGGTCATATTGAAACTTTTCGTCGCCGTCGCGCATTTGTTGAAATGTTTGGCGGAGGGTGGGGTTAGCCGTTTCGCTGATAAATGTTGCGTATCCGGCCAAGCTGCCCTTTACGCCGCCGAGTACGTCCAGTACGATGTCTTTCTCTTGCATTTTAATTCTCCTTTTGAATTGAATTTTGGAAGTTACAGCATGTTAAGCAGGTTTTGTGCTGCTTGCTTTGCTTCTGTTGAGGACTTGGAAAACATTTGCTTTAGCTGCGGGTCTTGCACTTGCTCGGAATATGCATGTAGTTTGCACGCAGACATATTGTGCGCAGAAACCACCTCGCGTATCCAGTTTAGCTCGGACTGTTTAAGGTTTTGCATGGAGAATTCTCCTTCCATTGGAATTTTTATTAGTGTGCCTTTTGAAAAGGAAAATTATACATACGAACAAAAAAAGATGTGGCGCATAGTATGGATATATATTATGTGGCGGGTGATAACATGGTGGCTTCGGGTCTTATAGTGTCTGTGGACGCTTTTTTTATCGGGCTTTCGCTGGGGATGCAAAAAAAATGCAGGTTTTTGTGGCTTGTGGTGATTAATGTATTTTTGTTTGGTTTATGTATGCTTGGGTTTTTTATTGCCGAGCAGATTTATGAGCTTATTCCGTTTGATACGGGCTTGATTGTGGGGCTGCTGTTTATTGCGATTGGGCTTTGGTATGTTGCGCAGTTTTTTTTGTTTAAGCAGCCACCCAAGGCGATTGTACCCGTGGGGCTGGTGATGAGCATCGAGGCAATGGTTATCACAATGGGGCTTACTTTTATTTTTTTGCCCGTCTCTACGATAGTCATTCCCGTGACTGTGGCGGCGGCGCATTTTGGTTATTCTGCGATTTCGTTTTATTTGGCGCGGATTAAATATGTACAGCGGCTGCCCGTGGCTTTTAGCCATGTGATTTCCGGGCTTGCGCTGGTTTGTTACGGGGGTTTTGCGTTGTTTTTATAGGGCTTACCACTCGATTTCTTCTATGCCGTGCTGCTTTAGGAATGCATTGGCCTTGGAAAAATGCCGACACCCGAAAAATGCCCCCCGTGCAAGCGGGCTGGGGTGCGGTGCTTGCAAAATCAAATGATGTCGGGCGGAAACAACCCGCCCTTTTGCTTGCGCGTCTCTGCCCCAAAGCAGAAAAACAGCGGGCTGTAATCGTTCATCCAAATGGCCTAAAACAGTGTCGGTAAATTGCTCCCAGCCCTTGTTTGCATGGGAGCGACTTTGCCCCGCACGCACGGTAAGTACATTATTGAGAAGAAGAACGCCTTGGCGCGCCCATCGTTCCAAATGTCCGTTTTCGGGAGTTGGCACGCCTACGTCGTCCGATAATTCTTTGAAAATATTAACCAAAGAAGGCGGCGTTTTTGCCCCCGGTTTTACGGAAAAGGACAACCCATGCGCTTCGCCCGGGTTTATGTATGGGTCTTGGCCAACAATTACGACTTTTACGTTTTCGTATGCCGTTAGCTTTAGCGCGTTAAAAATGTCGTGCATGTTTGGGTAAATTGTTTGTGTGCGGTATTCTTCCTTTAAAAATGCGCGTAGGCTTTGATAATATTCTTTTTTAAATTCTTCCGCCAAAAGCTCGTCCCAGCTGTTTTGTAAATTTACCATGATGTTATTCGCCTCCCTAAAAAAAATTATAACAGCAATTGACGCGGATGTCCAAGATGTGTATAATATCTTGGATTGGAGATGATTTAAATGCACGCAGCAATAAAAGAAATCGAAACTGCCCAACTAAAAGCAGAAGTACCCGAGTTTAATATCGGAGACACAGTGCGCGTACACGGTAAAATCGTAGAAGGCGCGAAGGAAAGAATCCAAGTATTCGAAGGCGTAGTGCTTAAACGTCAAAACGGCGGCCTGCGCGAAACATTTACCGTAAGAAGACTTTCCAGCGGTATCGGCGTGGAAAAAACATGGCCGCTTCATTCTCCGCGTGTGGATAAAATAGAAGTGGTACGTCGCGGTGTAGTACGCCGTGCAAAATTGTTTTATCTGCGCGACAGAATCGGTAAAGCCGCTAAGGTTAAGGAAGCTATCTTTAGAGCCAAAAAGAACGCTTAATGTTTAAAAAAATCGAAAACCCTGTATTGCGAGGTGCAGTAGAGTGGCTTGTTGCTTTTGGGCTGGCGGCTTTACTGTTCTTTGTTGTGCGTGGGTTTTTGTTTCGTATGGCGCATGTGGACGGTAATTCCATGGCTCCTACGCTGGAGCATGGTGATATGGTGGTGCTTAATCGGCTTGTTTATCACTTGTCGCGTCCGCAGGTGGGGGATGTCGTTGCGTTTCCGTTTGCCGGTAATCCGTCGGAGTTTTATATTAAACGCGTGGTTGCCTTGCCCGGTGATGCCGTAGATTTTTATGACGGGTTTTTTTATGTAAATTCCAATAGGCTGGATGATTATTTTTCCCAAAGCCCTACACTTTCCGGGGGGGATGTTGATTTCCCCATCACCGTGGAGGATGGGCATTTTTTTGTGCTGGGCGATAACAGAAACGGCAGCCAAGACAGCCGCTTTACCGGCGTGGGGACTATCCCTCGGCGGGATATGGTGGGCAGGGCGGGTTTTCGTGTGTGGCCGCTTAGCCGAGCAGGGCGGGTGGAATAATGCAGTCCAACATCCAGTGGTATCCCGGTCACATGACAAAAACAAAGCGAATGCTTGCCACGCAAATGAAAATCATCGACGTGGTGGTGGAGCTTTTGGACGCACGTGTGCCGCTTTCCAGCAGAAACCCCGACATCGACACGCTTGCGAAGGACAAAAAGCGTGTGCTTGTACTTAATAAAGCCGATTTGGCGGACGAAAAAGTTACGGCTCGGTGGGAGGATTATTTTTCGGGGCAGGGCTTTTTTGCATTGGCGGTAAACGCCAAGGATAACGACAAAAAAAAGAGCGGCGCGGCAAAGCTCACCGCCGCACTAAAAAAAATAATGGCGGACAAGGTGGAAAAGCAAAAACAGCGCGGTCGTATAAACGCGCCGATACGCGCAATGATTGTGGGCATACCCAACGTGGGCAAGTCTACATTTATTAACCAACTCGTAGGCCGTGCGGGTGCAATTGCCGCCGACCGCCCCGGTGTAACACGCGGGCGGCAGTGGCTTAAAGTAGGTGGCGAATTTGATTTGATGGATACGCCGGGGGTGCTTTGGCCAAAGTTTGATGACCCGATGGTGGGGATTAGGCTGGCCTGCACAGGCGCGGTAAACGACGATATTTTGGATAGGATTACGCTTGCCAATCACCTTATCGAGATTTTTGAGACGCTTGATACGGAGATTTTGCAGAGGCGGTATAAGGCAAACACGCTGGAAGGCATAGGCGAAGCACGCGGTTTTAAAATGAAAGGCGGCGTGATAGACCTGGAGCGTACCGCAATTACCGTACTCGATGAATTCCGCGACGGCAAGCTCGGTAGAATTACGCTTGAATTGCCAAATTGATTATTGTATAGTAAAGAAAAAAATAGGGGAGTGTATTAAAATGAGCCTTTGGAAAGACGAGTACGCAACAGGTCACAAGCTGGTAGACAACGACCACAAGGAGATTTTCAACTTGGTGGCGGAAGTATTGGAATCTTCCATTAAAGGAAGCAAAGAAAAAAACGAGACGGCAATCAACTTTTTGGCGCAATACGTAGTAAGCCACTTCGCCCGCGAAGAAGCCCTTATGAAAGAATCCGACTACCCAAGAACAACCGAGCATACCCAAGAGCATAAGGACTTTATGGAAGTCGCGGTTAAGCTAAAAGAAGACTTTGACGACGGCGGCTACGCATTTGGTGAGCTGGAAATGCACCCGGATACCATGCATTTGAGCAAGGTTATTAATGATATTGTTGTGGGTTGGTTGCTTATCCATGTAATGGGCAGCGATAAGGATTTGGCCACGCATTATCGCACATGGGCCGACGCGCAGTAAAATGCTTTCTTTAGTAAAGTACCTAAAGCCATTTTGGATTGGCATAATTTTTGTTGTAATTTTATTGCTTGGGCAGTCGCTGGCGGAGCTTTATTTGCCTACGCTCATGTCGGGCATTGTTAATTACGGAATCATTTATCAGGCAGAAACGGGCATTGACCGCATGGAATTTATTTTCCAAACGGGCGGTTTAATGCTCGTTTTTGCGTTGTTGGCGGGTACTTTTTCTATTGTTGTGGCGTATATTTCGCCCAAGATTGCAGCGGGGGCGGCCAAGGATTTGCGGAGGGATTTGTTTATTAAGGTGGAGAGCTTTTCGCAGGCGGAGTTTGATAAATTTTCGTCGGCGTCGCTGATTACGCGCTGCACAAATGATGTTACGCAGGTGCAAAATTTGGCTAATATTTTTGCCAGAATGCTGCTTTACGCGCCTATTTTGGCTACGGGCGGCATTATTATGGCTTTGCAGCGTGCGCCCGGCCTTAGCTGGATTTTGGGGCTTATGTTAGTTGTACTTATCGGCATTGTTATGATTTTGGTCTCGATTGTAATGCCTAAATTTACGATTATACAGACCATGACGGATAATCTGACACGTGTATCACGCGAGATTTTGCACGGGCTTATGGTTATTCGCGCCTTTGGTACGCAGGGGCATGAGAAGGAGCGGTTTGACGCTTCTAATGTGGATTTGCGCGACCTTGGGCTTTTTGTTGCGCGGGTGATGGCGATTGTTAACCCTGCCATGATTTTTATGATGGGCTTTACGCAGCTAACCGTGATTTGGGTGGGCGCGGAGCATGTGGCCTATCAAGGGTTGCAGGTTGGGGATATGATGGCTTTTTTTCAGTATTCTATGCAGGTGCTTTTTGCTTTTATGATGATTTCTATGGTGCTGGTTATGGTTCCAAGGGCGCAGGTGTCGGCGGCGAGGATTGCCGAGGTTTTAAATACGGAGTTGACTATCATAGATGAAAAAAATCCACAGGAGTTTGAGAAAAGCGAAGGCGCGACGGTGCGGTTTAACGGGGTTTCGTTCAGCTATCCCAATGCGGAAGCCCCTGCGATTGAAAATATAAGCTTTACGGCTTTTCCCGGGCAGACGACCGCGATAATAGGCGCGACGGGGTCTGGGAAATCCACGATTGCCAATTTGCTGCTGCGTTTTTATGACGTGGGTAAAGGCGACATTACGATATGCGGAGTGGACATCCGAGAGGTTTGTCCAAATGGCCTACGTGAGAAGATAGGCTATATCCCGCAGAAGGGACAGCTTCTTTCGGGAACTATTGAATCCAATATTAAATACGGCAACTTGGAATTATCGGACGACGAGCTAAAAAGGGTGGCAGAAGTTGCGCAGGCGATTGATTTTATTAATGAGAAGGACGGTGGCTTTGCGGCGGAGATTTCGCAAAGTGGGGCTAATGTTTCCGGCGGGCAGCGGCAGCGGCTTTCTATTGCGCGAGCTTTGGCCAAAAATCCCGAGATTATTGTGTTTGATGATAGCTTTTCTGCTTTGGATTTCCAGACAGACGCCAAGCTTCGCAAGGCCTTGAAGGAGCATACCGCCAATGCCACGGTGATTGTAATTGCACAGCGCGTAGGCACGATAATAGGCGCAGAGCAGATTATTGTACTGGAAAAAGGCAAAATCGTAGGGCGCGGCACTCATACCGAGCTTTTGAAAAACTGCCCGGAGTATTTTGAAATCGCAAGCAGCCAGGGAGTGGAGTAGGTATGAAAAAAATATTTGTTTCGTTTATGTTGATTTTTGTATTGTTTTTTGTATTGTTTTTTGGCACGACTGCATATGCTCTTGCGCCTCCGTATAGCTTTGGTACATGGGGTAGTGGAGGGTATACGATTGTAGAGCTTTTGGAGCAGTATATCGAGCAATTTTTGGCGGGGGGCAATCAGTTTGCGGGACGACCCTTTGGTCATGGCAACACGCGGCGGAATTATAATGAGTACAAGGTAGTGTTTAGGACTATTCTTTTTCCTGTTAGGCATGGTTCTCTTGTGACGGGGAGTGCCTTTTTTCAGGAGGAGAGATGGGGAAATGGGATAGATATGGGGTCGTTTGACCTTGGTAGGTCTTTGCACGTGAGTACCCGCTACGGGTTTAGCAACCCGCTGGATGTATACAGAAATATCGCGATAAACCGCGAAAGCATAGTGAGCGTACATGAAGGTGTTTTTAACGGGATTCCTTTATACGGCTATACGTTTGTACGGCAAAACGGTGATATTTACAGCACTTACAACATGGTCATAGGCGATGTTTTGGTTAGGGTAAGCCAGCCCCGGCCATTTTGTGAAGACGATATCATGGAAATGGGCGAGACAGGGTTGTACCTTCCCGTATATGTGCGGGTAACCCCAAAACCCGTGTCGCCATGGGCGGCAGATTTGGTGGAAGAGGCTATAAAAGCGGGACTTGTGCCACAAAGCCTACTGGTCGTTAACACTTCGGGAACACCCGTCAGGCGGTGCTTAACCCTGCCGATAACCCGTGCCGAGTTTTCTTCGCTTGCGGTTAGGCTTTATGAAATTTTTAACGGCGAAATTACAGGGCGTGTTCGGTTTGCCGACACAAGGGATGTTAATGTGCAAAAGCTGGCGTATGTTGGGGTGGTTTTTGGCGTCGGTGATGGCCGTTTTAACCCCGACGGGATGCTTACGCGGGAACATGCCGCAGTTATTTTGTCGCGTTTATCTGATGCTGATGGGGTGGCAGAATTTGTGGATTTTACTCCCGAGCAGCCTTTTACAAGGGAGCAGGGTATTGTTGCTATTTTAAGGCTGTATAATAATATAAATGACCAGGAAAGCGAGTGAAATTTATGAAAACATGTCATTGCCCAAACAAAAAATGCAAACGCCACGGTGATTGTGCGGCGTGCAAAAAAAACCACGGCAACAAAAATATGTATTGCAACTTACCGGAGAAGAGCTTTCGTAA
This sequence comes from Defluviitaleaceae bacterium, assembly GCA_009786685.1. Lineage (GTDB taxonomy): Bacteria > Bacillota > Clostridia > Lachnospirales > WQUN01 > WQVC01. Next base: position 2,778 of record WQRQ01000061.1, on the reverse strand, counting down.
GTGGATAGTTAATACGCTTTTTAGGGTTAAGTAGGGAGGGGGGACATATGACAACACAAGATAAAATTAAAACATACGACAATGGTTATTTAGCCCTCGACACAAATTATGGTGAGGAGGAAGTATATTGGAAAGGGTACATAAACCGTACCCAAATACAATATACGGCAAAAGGCTCATCTGTAGCGGCTTGACGCAGTTTTGCGGGGAAAGGGGGCGAGGGTTAGCGTGTGACGAGAGTATCGCCACTTCATTATAACAGAATGTCGTGGCGGCACTCGTAAAAATATTTTTTTCAAAACAGGAACATTTCCCTTTTGGTTATGACGTTTACGATTGTAGGGGCTGTGAGTATCGTTTATACTCTACTCATACCCCTACATATTCTAACGATGTCTGAACAGGAGGGATTTTCTTTTGGAGCAGTACGTTTACGACCACCGCCGCCGAATGTTTGAGGGTATGCACTTTCTACCCCTCGTCTATCTGATACCCGATATGATAGCGGAACAGCGGGGGTTTGCCGACTTCCCCCGCGACCCATATATCGTGGCAACGGAAGATGAATGGCTGGAAATTTATCACAGCAAACAATTTCAAGTTAAACTACTCGACACTTGGGCGTTGATGATGGTAAGCGTAAAATAAAGCTACGTCTAGGCGTAGCTTTATTTTACGCTTACAAACAAGGTTGTGGAAATGTACAGTCAACTACAAGCCACTTCCTCCGACATCAAATCCACCGAGCGGCGTTTGGAAACCTTGGCTACTCACTTGGGGCATAATGAAAATTACAAAGCACACAGGGCAGTCTACAAAAAATACAAAGACCTCATGCCGAAAAAGGACACCGCCGCACTCAACAGCCTAAACCCATTTACAAAAAAGAAAGCTACCGCCGATTACGAAACCGCCGTCAAAAAGCATGAAGCCTATCGTGCAAAACACGCCGAAGCCATCACGCAATACGAAGCCGCCTGTGAATATTTCGCCGCCGTGATGAACGGCAAAACGGAATTGCCCATCACGAAATGGCAAAGCGAACAACAGCAACTTCTGAAAAAGCGGTATGGGTTATGCGAACAATTCTACACGCTGAAAGAGGAAATAAAATCTGCCGAAGCCATACGGCGAAGCATGGAGCAACTCATGCAAGACGAGCCGCAGAGGGAGCAACCGACACGGACACAGGGCATGGATAGGTAGACAGGGTGAATTTTCACCCACCATGCAAACGACAGCGGGAGCAGATAAAATCAATCCTGTTCCCCGCCGCCGTTTGCTTTACCCTCTACCGTTCCAGCACCGCACTTTTTGGGTGAACGGCGATTTTACTGTGGAATTTCGGCATTGGCTATGGTAAAATATTCAGTAGTACAATCATTTTGCGCGTTGCTTTGGCTTGCTATGATTGGCGTAACGATTTTATATTTTGGACAGGACACATTGTTGGATTGTCTCCGTTTCCGACACAGGAGGTAGAACAATGCTTGATTTTAATACTTCTAATGCCAAGTGGTTTTTTAAACCCAAAAACCATTTGATAGAGGACGGCAAGGTGCTAATCACAACTGAACCAAATACGGATTTTTGGCAACGGACGTATTATGGATTCAGAAATAATAATGCCCATGTCTTGTACAACACAATAACCGAGAAATATTTTTCTTTTTCGGTTAAGGTTAGTTTCAAATACAAAGAATTATTCGACCAGTGCGGAATAGCCATCTATCAAAATAGCGAAAACTGGGTTAAAGCAGGGATAGAGTTTCACGATAAAAATACAATGTGGTTGGGTAGTGTTGTAACCAATAACGGTTATTCTGATTGGGCAACCACGGACATTGATTCCAATGTTTCCGAAATGTGTTATAGGCTTAGTAGGCGTGAGAGTGATTTTCTGATTGAAAATTCATACGATGGTTTCACCTACAGGCAGATGAGAATATTCCACCTTATACAAGGCAACGATAGTATCAATTTGGGGTTACTTGCGTGTTCTCCAAGCAAAAGTACATTTGATGCTGTTTTTTCAGAAATAAAAATATCTGATTGTGTATGGGCTGAACATAAAGTATGACGGAAAAGGGCTTTATAATTACGCATAAAATAAGCATTAACCGTGCAAGCGGTCAGATAAGCAATGGCGTTGAAATTTATATAGTAGGCGGTGGGCTTTTAATGGAAAATCAATTTGCCGAAAAAGCTATTAGACTATGGAAGAAATTTGGAACGCACAATATTATGGTGCTTGCAACTGGCTCGGACAATAGAATTTCATCACGTCAAATGAGTGTTATCGTGTATGATGGAAAGTTTTACTGCCAGACGGACGAAACATATTTGAAGTATAAGCAGATTGCTGAAAATCCAAATGTAGCATTGAGCTACAAAAACTTTTCAATAGAGGGAAAATGCCGCATTATCGGACATCCTCTCGACAAAGACAACAGTTTTTTTGCTGATAGGTTTAAAAAGCACTTTTCCCATTCATACAAAGCATATACCGCGCTACCTACAGAAAGATTACTTGAAATTACACCAACCTTAGTTTACTCGTGGGAATATAGGCTTCTTACGCCGTATATGGAGCATTTTGATTTTGAAAACCAAGCATACCGCATTGAAAAAATGAAGTAGCTAATAAGCAAAACGCCGTGTACAATTAAAACTCCCGCCGTTTCGTGATTATTGGGATTAGTAGTAGCGAATCAAGCAAGCATAAGTCAAGGCATCAAGCCGTGGCTTATTTTTTTGCAAAATTTCAAACACCTTGAC
>WQRQ01000060.1 GCA_009786685.1 Defluviitaleaceae bacterium | reverse complement strand
CAACCCCGTCCCCCGTAGAAACCCCCGAGCCTGTACCAACCCCAACCCCCGCAGAGCCACGCGACGTAGAAACAGGCAACTCGTTGATATTCATTCTGATAGGCATAGCCCTCGCGCTTATCCTCGCCGCGCTTATCATACGCGCCATCACCCTTCGCAAAACTAAAAACCGCCTGTTTACAGGACATATGGAGCTACGTGCAATGCTTGGCGACGGCAACTACACCTCCTTGGAAGCCCCGGAGCTTGATACCTTTGCAGGCCAAATGTCCATGATGGAGTTCCTAAGCACCAGTCTCGACGGCGACAAAGCCGACAAAATCGTACAAGCGGGTATTCCTATCTGGGACATCCACCTGTCACCGGGAATGCAAGGCTCAATGCCCGTAGTTAACCTAACCAAAAAAGGCGAAAACTGCCATATAACAGACGGCGACGGAGCCACAATTTACAAGAAAAAAATCGTATGGGAAGACGGAAAACAGCTAATATTCTCCATCCCCGGCGAATCTCCGAAACTGGAAATGACATACAGAGCATTTGAAGATTAAGGAGTTAGTCTATGAAACTATCGGCAGAAACTAAAGCAGAGCTACAAGCACTGGACACAGAATACGGCGGCGGAATATCCACCCAAGGCACACGCACAGATGCGATAGACAAACCAATATTAATATTAGGCCTCGGCGGTACAGGTGCGGAGGCTCTTATACGTGTAAAAAAGGCTGTAAACAAGCACTTTAAGCTTGGTACGTCGGCCGGCGGTCGTAGGCTGGACAAGCCTGCGCAAATCGAGTACATGGCACTGGACTCGGACGATAACATGCTAAATTTAAGCTATGCAGGCACGTCCTTTATAGAGGACGAGTTTTTACTTTTGGATAACTCAAATCTAACTTCCATTTACAAAAACCGCGAGACAGTGTTTAAAAATTCCACACAAAGCTGGATTGCGGGCAATTTGCGTCTGCAACAGGTAAAACACGGCGCAGGCGGCATACGCCAAGCAGGGCGACTGTTGCTAACCATCAACAGCAACCGCGTAATCAGCCTGCTCACAGAAAAAATAAACCGCCTAACCGTAAACAGAAAATCCAACGACCTACTATATGTATTTATCCTAACAGGCTGCGCCGGCGGCACAGGTAGCGGCGTTTTTATCGACGTACCCTACATCGTGCGCAAAATCGCGGAGCAAAAAGGGTTCGAAACCGAAAACATCGGCATGGTTTTCCTGCCCGACGTCACCTTGGCCGACAGCATGATAGACGGCTCGGCAGCGTTAAACATCAAAGCAAACGGCTTCGCCGCGTTAAAAGAACTCGACTATCTTATGAACATAGAGCGTAACGGCGACACCTTTGAGCAAACCTTTGCCGACCTGGAAATCAAATCCAACGAGCCACCCTACGACCTATGCCACCTCGTAAGCGCGAAGGACGAACACGGCAAGCTCGTCCCCGCCGCAAAAAACTACTGCATGAACGTAGCCGCCGAAACAATAATAAACTTTATAGCCAGCGAAGAAGTAACCGACGGCCAAAGCTATACAATAAGCTCATACCTCTCCAACATAGAAAACAACAAGGCTGCTTTCCTGATGACACACAGCCAAAAGCAGCCCGTCAACTACATCTACAATACAGTCGGCGCGTCCAGCGCGTCCCTGCCCGTCGAGTATCTTCTAAATTATCTTACATCAAAAATGTTTGCAGAGCTTGACCCGCTAAGCGAAAAAAATCCCACAATCGAGGATTCTAAAATCGCGCTGGAGGGCTTTAAAATAGACCTCCCCACACTTGAAAGAACCCTCTCAACCGACAAACCAAAGCAACGAAATTTTAAAAAATACGACCACATAGTCCTGCAACAACGCCCGGAAATCATAGAAGACGCCGTAAAAAGCGAGCTAAACAAAATGAAAGACCACTACAACAATACCGCAGAAGCCGTAATCACCGCCTTTAACGAAGCTCTTGCCGACAAAAACAACATCATCTACCAAAACTTCGCAGACCTCGAGCGCGGTCCATACTACACCCTGCGTCTGCTTTCCGACCTCCACGAAGCCTCCCTAAACCGCGAAATAGACACAATTCGCAAACGCGACCTCCAACAAAAACGCGAGCATCGCGACAGCATAGCCGCCATGGACATAAGCCGCCAAGCGGTAATGGCAAAGCTCCTTAAAAAATCCATATTCGGCTTCGGCAAAAAATCACTCGCGCTAAGCATAGTGGAATCTAACGAAAACTATCTCCGTGCCTGCGGCAAAAACCTCATGTACGACGCGATAGACCATATATACGACGCCGTTCTCGCAAAGCTAAACGAGCTAAACGAGCAAATCATAGATACTCTTTGCGAGGTATTAAATTCCTTCAAAGAGCTGTTTGACAAATTTAAAAATGCACAAAATTCTGCCTTCCCCGACGATAACTTTGCAAAAGACCTCGCGGGTACAAAGGAGTTTTGCGAGGCATTCGAAAAAGACGAAGACTCCATAAAAAATCTGGATTACAAGCAGTCTCTTAACCGTCTGCTAAAGGACATGATTGCCAACCCCGTGTGGAACGCCGCGCCGGGTGCGTTGCTTGTGGACAATCTCAACGATTTTGTGACGCAGCAATTCCAAAACGTGGTGCATAAATCTCTCGACTACTACTGCAATATGATGGCCGCGACAACCGAGACCGGTCTGGAAGAATATATCTCGGGCAAAATCAACGACCTGCACGACAGTGCAAAGGTTATGTTCCCGATTAACCATGTGCCGAGCGGTTTGCATATTGTTTTCCCACCCTATGCCTATCTTTCCGTGCCGTACAACGCCCCGCAAATCAAGGGCGTGGTGCGTCGGCTAAACACATCCGGCCGCGTATCAAACATGAAAACCGGCAAAATGAACAACCGCCTGTACATGCTAAACCTAAAAATCGCCGTGCCGCTATACTGCTACACGGAGCTAAACGAATATGAAGCCGTATACGAAACCTCCTTCAATAAAATCGCAGGCCTGCACCTATACGAATGCCCCGACCGAAACTGGAAGGAGCTTCCCTCACCAAACTACGACCAACTATGGACAACCGACTACGAAAACAACCGCGAACGCCTAAAAAACACGCGCCTGCGCGAGCTTTTTGACCAAGCCTTGGAATACAAAATAATCCGCTTGGAGGAGCGCACCCGCTGTTACTTTGGCTTCTACGGCGACCCCGTAGACCTTAGCGAGCGTTTTGCCCATATAGAAAGCGGAATCACAGAAAAAACCCTAAACGCCACCCAAGCCCGTGCGGCAATCACCGAGCTGAGAGAATTCTTGGCCGACTCCGCCCGCGAAAAATACTACCGTCCGCTCTTCGACACGGAGTATCTGCAAGAAAGCGACACCCCCGACATCGACTACGCAAAAGGAGTATTCATTTACATGCCCGCGCTTTACGAGCGCGTAAAGCAGGAGGTAAAAATCCGCGAGCATATCGCAGCCCTACGCGACGAGCTTACAAAAATCGACCTAAGCGAAGTAAAATACAGCCACTTTGCACAAATGTTATATATGAAGGTAATCACCAAAAACCGCAAAAACTACCGCTACGTTATAGACGGCGAAACACAAATCCTATACACAATGCAAAATATCACCGACCAATACGTGGATTACGACGTCTTCAAAGCCTACCTTAGCCTAGACGAAGACATCACCGCCCATCTGCAAAAACATGCCCAAGAACACGAAAACAGGTTGGAAGACGAGCAATTTATCAGAATAGTAGAGCATATCGACACCATCCTCGAAAGCTACAAGGAAAAGCTGGAGCAACTGGAAAAATCCTACGTAGATGAGCGCGAAGGCAATCTAAAGCGCGTATTCTACCGCACCATGTGCGAGGTCTTTACCCAGCAAAAGAAAGTGCTTGCATGAAAACGCTAAGCAACCCCGTAGTATTTTTCACCTTGGGCAGTTGTAATGATTTTCCAAACCATGTAAGCGGTGCGGGCTATATAAAAGTCCCGCAAAATTTTGACGAGGATTTTATTAAAACAGAAGTAAAACGCGTTTGGCAGGAGTTCCTCGGCGTATACAAGGCCGATATTCTGCGCGCAAATTTTTTTATCAACGCAGACGATACCGCACTTAACCTGCCTGAGCTAATCATCGCCGCAGAAAAATACTTTTCGCCGCTATATCCCGCAGGTATTTTGGGCGATGTTTACTGCCTGTTCGACGATTCCAATTTAATAGAAAACACAAGAGCCGCAGCCCTCGAAATGCTAAACGAAATAAAAGGCGACGGCCTAAACATCTACCTGCTTTCCAACCTCACAAGTATCGCCTCTTTTGTTTCGAAGGAGACGATTGCCCAAACTGTAGCTCTGCTCACCCTCTTCAAAAATTCATCCCCAAGCCTAAGCGTAGCCGAGGCCGACGCCTCCCGCTACAACGAATTGTTTTTCCTAAAAAACTGTGCGGCAAGAAACGGGGATTTTCTCACGGCGGGTAGTGTAAGCTTAAAAGTGCCGCAGGACGCACTAAAATCCCTGCTAATGGCAGAAATCCTAAAATACGACGGCACGGTAAGCCAACCCGCTCCACTAAAAGCCCCTGCATTTCCGCAGAAAAAACCGCTTAAAACCATGGAATACCTATACGGCATGGCCATACCCGACGTAAGCTACAGCGACACGCTAACACGCGACCGGTGGATAAAATGTTTTTTTGGTCAAAAGCTTGACAGCCTAGATAATGACTGGGCTGAAGCCGATTTCGAAGACGAAAATCCGATTCCAAAAGCCACAAGCATTTACGACATATTGCGCAATACATCCGAAGGCGGCCTCTACGAAAAAGCCGCAAGAGAAAACACAGAAAACGCAATCGCCGCTTTACAGGCAGAAGAAGAAAAATGTGCGTACTGGCTGGCAAAACCCCCTGAAAAAACCGAGTACGGCACACGCCGCTTATCCCCGCTAAAAAGCCAAGAGTTGCTCCCATACAACCTCGCACACGAGTATCTCCGCAAGCAAAACGACATCCATCACATAAAAGAAAAAATAAAAATTCTGGAACGCCAACAACGCCAAATCGCCAAATACCACAAAAAACTAAAACGCTACGAGACAGAAATAAAAAAAACCATAACCGAACACGAAAAAAAATCGGAAGAAATCAACGAGATGTTTAAAGGCTTTCTAAGCGACAACACAACGTCGTATTTCCGCGAAAAATTTCAAGCCTACGCCGAAGCCCACGAGCCTGAAATCGCCGCGTTACAAAAAGAAATGCTGGAAGCCTTCGAAAAAAACGAGTTTTCCAAATTCAAAATACGCCTTTCCGATTTCATAGAAAAAAGCATTCTGCCCTCTCGGGAGTTTAACCTGCCCATCATGGAAATCCTGCAAGAGCTAATCGGAGATTCCTTGCCCGAGGCCTTGAGCGAATGGGTAGCGCAAAATAATCACCTCGGCATAAGGCTAAAAACGGGCTACGCAAAGCTGCACACGGAGGCAAACCTGTGCATACCGTCGTCACAAGCCTTCGAGACAAAAAAATGCTACGAGCAACGTGGCCTGGGTCGTATGAATCTTTTTGCAAGCGAAAATCAAATATCCGTATTGTACCACGCGGGCGCATTTAATCTAGACGAATTGTATTGGTGATGTGCGAAAATGACTAACAAATACAAGCTAATAACCGACACAGACGAAACAATGAAGCTACGGCGTTTCGAGTGGACGATAGACAAAAAAAACAACGCCGTTCTATCATGGGACTGGCCGCAAAACCGTACGATAAAGCTAATGTTTATCTTCGAATTCGAAACAGAGGACGCCCCGCAAATCGAAGACCTAATCGCAAAAAGCGACCGCCACGAGGTAGTAACTCGCGACCTGGCCAACAGCTACACCGCACCGATAATAAGCGGCAAAAAAAAATATATCGTCGTACCTGCGTTTTTTAACGAGGATAAGGGAATAACTATCGTAAAGCCCGCATATGTCACCGACTGGCTTTTCAAAAAAGTGGCGTTAAACGCAAGCGTTTCCTACAAGCCGATTCCGCTTGGCAATTTTCAAAAGGCTACGTTACGCGTTACCGCTTCCGACGCCTCGCAGATGCCGCTGGTTTGTCAAATTCTCAAATACGCGATATACGAGCAGGGGCGCAAGGTAGGGGAGTACCCGCTGGACACCCTGGCAATGAGCGGCGCGTGCAGCGTAATAATGGAAAAAAATCGCATTGTAAAATATATCTTGGACGAAAACTATTCGCATTTGTTTAACATAGTGTAGGTTTGTACAAGCTAAATCGCCAAAGGCGTGTCGGGGGATAATCAAAATGAAAAAAGTAGAGAGCGTAATATGTCCGTTTTGCTGTCACCGCTTCCATCCAAATGAGGCGGATTTTCGCCTGCCCGCAGCCAAGGGCAAAAAGAAAGCAAAAGACGGACTGGAACTGGATGAGCTACTGTACGACTACCAAATAGAAATTCTGCAAGCCACGGAAAAGGAAGCCACATCCAAAGCAATGCAGCCCCCCGCAATAGAAGTCGAAGGCAATCCGTCGGTAAAATTTGACGAAAGAGAAATCGAAAAATACGGCTTTGCCCAGCATGTAACCTACACCCCACCCGAGGGCAAAAAAACCACCTGTGAAAAACGCCTATGCCCAAACTGCCACAACGACCTGCCCACAGGCTACGGCATACGCGAGACCCTGCTAATCTCCATACTCGGTGACGCCCGCGTGGGCAAATCTGTTTTTCTTACCGTGCTTATTTCCGAGTTGGAAAACAATATAGATTTTCCGTCTAAGCTTACATTTATCGGTGACGCGCATGTACGCGATACCTTCTATGAAAATTATCAAAAGCCGCTGCTAAAAAACCACGAGCTTATAAGCTCCACAAAACGAAAAAAAATCCCACCATATGCATTTAATTTCTGGTACAGATACAAAAACGAAGACGGCGCGATGGAAGAAAACACGATAGACATTATCTTCTACGACATCGCGGGTGAGGATTTGCGCGACGACGCGGGCATTCGCCAAAACGGGTTTAATATCAAGGACTCGTTGGGATTAATTTTTTTGGTTGACCCTACTAACTTCAATAAGATGTCCGATTTGTTTAGGGTTTCCGACGCGTCGCTTATCGAGGCGATACCGGAGGAAAATTCTAACCAGCAGATTTTTAACACGCTGTACAATTATTTCCTTGGCATGGAGCGCGAAAAAAGCTCCATCCCCATGGCACTGCTACTGTCAAAGGCCGATTTGCTCAGCTTTGTAAATCTGGACTTTTTCAGCAATAAGCCGGAAAACCGTATACAGCATATTTTTGGTGACGAGCAGCACGCAGGTGCGGTAAACATGCGCAGCGTAAAAGGCCTAAACCAAGAAGTCCGCGAGCTACTCTCCTACCTTGGCGAAGAGCGGATTTTAAACAATGCCCTCGGCTGTTTTAAAGCCGTAAACTGCTTTGCCATATCCAGCCTGGGCAAAAAGCCCACAGTAGAGCAAATCTCCGACCCCGACACAAACGAAACAATAGAAAAAGGCTACGTAGACGGCCCGTTAGAGCCTTTCCGCGTAAAAGAGGCCTTCTACTGGATTTTAATGCGCCACCGCCACATGCTTAAATTCGAAAATAAACGCTACTCATTGCATTCCACCAAAACCGTGGAAAAATTAAGCTTCGTTCAACGTATATTAGCGTTTTTAGCAGGGCGGTAGCCATGGTTGATTTCGTTAGAAAATACGTTTTTAAAGGTTCGGAAAAAAACACCACCGCGCCTCATATTTTTATGATTTTAGTTGGGTATGTAACACTATCCACTATTTATTATGTCACGCAGTTTAGCATGGATTATATTCTTTTCCGCTCCATGCTTAATATTTGCATGGTGCTTATGTATGTTTTTCTTGAGCGCAGTAATATAAAACAGGATACGCTTTCTTTTTTGACGCCTGCTTCGCTTATGCTTTGGATACTCATTGGCGTTGTGTATTTTGGCGGCGATTTTTTGGTGTATTCTTATACGCTTGGCGGCGGCATGATTGCACTTACATATATGAAACCCCGTGGTATCGCCATTTATACCTCCATAAATGCAGTGGCACAGGGTATTTTGATTTTTATTGTTGGTATGAATCTTATGGGGCGTAATTTTTCTGCGTTTCAGGACTATGCCGGCTTTGCAACCATGATTATTCTGCATGTTGTGTTATATGTTTTTTGCAAAAAATATACCAAGGCGGCACAGGCAAAAGCATTATTTCTCTCCAGCATGAGCCACGAAATCCGTACACCACTTAACGCAATCATAGGCATGACAACCATCGGCAAATCCGCACGAGAACTGGAGCAGGCACAATACACATTAAGACGCATTGAAAGCGCGTCTTCGCATTTGCTGGGCGTGGTTAACGATATTTTGGATATGTCAAAAATAGACTCGGGCAAGTTTGAGCTTTCGCTAAAAAAATTTAGCTTTGAGCAAATGCTTGAGCATGTGCATGATATGATTTCGTTTTCGGCAAAGGATAAGGAGCAGCTTTTCAGCACCACAATCGACCCGGATATACCAAAATTTTTATACGGCGACGACCAAAGGCTTTCGCAGGCGATTATAAATGTGCTTGGCAACGCGGTAAAGTTTACCCCAAGGCATGGTAATATCTCGCTAAAGGCAAAGCTGCTAAAAATAGAAGACAATATATGCACATTGCAAATTTTGGTGCAGGATACAGGCATAGGAATCAGCGACGAGCAGCAAAAAAGCCTGTTTACCATATTTAACCAAGCCAACGTAGACATCACGCGTAACTACGGTGGCAGTGGCCTTGGCCTTGCCATCACAAAAAACATAGTAGAAATGATGAACGGTAAAATATGGGTAGAATCCGAAATTGACAAAGGCTCAATATTTACGTTTACCGTACAAATACAACGCGGGTATTCACAAGACGCAGACACCCCCGAAAAAGAAAGCAACACGCCAAATCTGGAAGACCATCATATTTTGCTGGTGGAGGATATAGAAATAAATCGCGAAATAATGTTAACACTACTGGAGCCAACAGGCGTAAAAATATCCTGCGCAGAAAACGGCGAAGAAGCCGTACGTATGTTTAACGCCTCCCCCGAGATGTACGGCATGATATTTATGGACATACAAATGCCTGTAATGGACGGCTGCGAAGCCACACGTTTTATGCGCGCCCTGGTACACCCCCGCGCAAAAGAAATACCGATAATCGCAATGACAGCAAATGTCTTCCGCGAAGATATAGAGTATTACCTAAGCATAGGCATGAACGGCCACGTAGGTAAACCGATTAATGTTAACGAGATTTTTAATTTGATGTGTGATACACTTGTAACAAAAAAAGAAGGGAGCTAAACCATATGGTAATGCTTGCAGAAAAAATTAATACCACAACCTATTACACATATGCCGACTACGAAAAGTGGCCTGAATACCCGCGCTTTGAGTTAATTAAAGGGGAGGCTTTTGAGATGAGCGCACCAACATTAGCACACCAAGAAATAACAGTAGCACTTACATTGCAAATCGGTAATTATTTGCGAGGCAAAAAATGCAAATTAGTGGCCGCACCTTTTGACGTACGCATAAACTACGACACCGCCGATAACACAGTGGTACAACCCGACCTCGTAGTAGTCTGCGACCTTTCAAAAATAGAAAATGGCAAACATTGCCTTGGCGCACCCGACATGGCTATAGAAATTTTATCTGAAACATCACATCGTCACGACAAGCTAAAAAAATTTAATATATATCTGGAAGCAGGGGTACGTGAGTATTGGGTCGTAGACCCTGACGCAAGGGGCGTGCAAGTCCATATTTTAGAGGACGGCAGATATTTTACAAAGGCATATGACAGCACAGCGACCATTCCTGTGCATGTATTGGAAGGCTGCAACGTAAACCTGGCCGAAGTTTTTGAGCCTGAGGAATCCCCCTAAGAATAATGACAAATGTAACTACTAAATAAAATCGCTCCGTGGCATACTCTAAATGCGAGCAAAAATGCTCGCACGAGAATGAAAGGAGCGATTTTTTATGAGTATCGCAAGCATGAAAAAAGTAGTAAAGCGTTATGGTGACTTCACTGCACTTGACCATTTGGATATGGAGATTAACGAGGGTGAGATTTTTGGGCTTTTGGGGCCAAACGGAGCGGGCAAGTCTACGTCGATACGGTCGTTATGCGGGTTGATTGGCATAGACAGCGGTGAGATTACCGTTTTCGGGCAAAGGCAGGACGTTAACAATGTAAAAATAAGACAAAAAATGGGCATTGTAACGCAAGAAATCACTGTATTCTCAGACCTTTCGGCAGAAGCAAATCTGCGCTACTTCGGTAGTCTCTACGGTCTGCGGGGCAGGGAACTTAATGAAAACGTCGCACGTGTATTAAAATTTATAGGGCTTACGGAGCATAAAAACAAACGCCCGGGTAAATTTTCCGGCGGAATGCAAAGGCGTCTTAATATCGGTTGCGCACTTGTCCACCGCCCAAAGCTGCTTATTATGGACGAACCAACAGTAGGTATAGACCCGCAATCCCGCAACCACATCCTGGAGTCCGTAAAGCAAATCGCCGCAGAAGGCACAACGGTAATTTATACAACCCACTACATGGAAGAAGTACAGGCCATCTGCAATCGTATTTCCATAATGGACACAGGCCGCGTAATCGCGGACGGCACGATTGACGAGCTGGTAGGCCGTATCTCCCATGAGGACACAATTCGCCTAACGGCAGCCATGCCCTCCGACGCACTTACCGAGGACATAAAAGCAATCTCGGGCATAAAAAATGTAGCCGTAAGCGGCAACGAATACACAATCACCTCCGGCGCGGACAGCGGCAACCTAAACCGCATAATGGAAATAGCAATGCGCCACGGCGGAGTTTCCAATATCCACAGCGACAAACCTAACCTCGAAGACGTTTTCCTAACGCTTACGGGCAAAAAACTCAGGGACGAAGAATAGGGGAGGGTGGATATTATGTCAATTTCAATTATTAAGCATTATTTGTTTAGGTCGATGTCCGACAAGTTTGGGCTTATAATCCAAGTTATCGCACCTATTCTAATCGCAAGCGTTATGACTTCTATCGGGCATAACAGCGCGGAAGGCTACGGCCATCTGGTGGATGGGCATGATATGATTGCTACAGGCAACTTTCTTGTAAACATGCTGATTTTCCAGTTTATGAGTGCAGGGTATATGAGTGAGTATATCCATTACGATTTTAAGTCCGACAGACGCTGGCGTTTGCTCGCTACACCTGTTTCGCTTAACAAATATGTGTTTTCGGCTTTGGCGGCATGTATTGTTTACGCATTGATTTCGGGCTTTGCTGTGTTGGCGTTTGGCTACTTTGTGTTTAACGTGTATATGGGAAATATCGTGATTATCGTTATTACGCTAGTGCTCACCGCGATTTTTTCGCAGCTTATGGGCATGATTATCGGCCTATGTACCAAAACCGCAAGCGCGTCCAATGCTCTTGTGCAAGTCGTAGGTTGGGCATTGCTGATTTTCTCGGGCTTCTTTATTGGGCTTAACATTGGTGTCATCACCGATTTCCTTGGCACGTACTCACCGTTTTCCCTTGCGGTAGACGCGATTTTTTACTCGGGAATCTTTACCAACATGGACAGGATAAATGACGCATACCGCTCCTTAGGCATTCTCGCAGGTGTCACCGTCGTCACCGCAGCCGCCGCATGGCTGGTAGTAAGGAGCCGACCCGTATGAATTTAACAATATTTAAAAACTCGCTGCGCCGTGGCTTTATGAATCCGACTTCCCTTGTCGCTAACTGCGCCTTGCCGTTGATTATTCTGGTTTTTATTGCAGACTCGGATATAAATATCATGGGCATGGCACAACGCAGCTATCATTTTGTCGCGATTACCTTGATGTTTGGTGCGTTTTTTATGGCGCGTGGCATTCAGCGCGATAAAATCGAAGGCACGGTAATCCGAATACTCGCAGGGCCTGTCTCTATGCGCAGCTACCTTATTTCAAATTTCTTTGCGTCGATGGTTCCCATGGTTGGGGTGAGTATCGCACTCGGGGTTTTGGGCGTTGTTATCCATGGTTGGGCTTTGGACTTTGCGGCTTTGCTTACACTGTGTTATGCTTTGCTTGCGGCTACTTCCATAGGGCTTAGTTTTGTGTGGAGTTGCTTGTTCAAAGATAAGGAAACTGCCGGGATTGCTTTTTCCGTAACCATGATGATAGTTGCGTTTTTTTCGGGGCTTATGATTCCGCTGGACGACCTGCCCTCGATTGTGTTTCATGTTGGGGCTTTGTTTCCGGCACATTGGGCGGCCAGGGCGATTGATGCACTTGTGCTTAACGGCGCGGAAAATATGTTTTGGATTTCCATGCTGGCAATGATGCTTTTTGCGGTAGCGTATCTGATTTACGGTGGCAAAAGAAGGATTATATGAAAATTCTCTATGTAACGTGCATAAGCATAGGTTTTGGCCTGTTGTCTCTCCGTTGGGTGTTGGGCGGGGAGATGGCGGGCTTTTTCCTGTTGCTTTTTATGGTTTGCATGACGCTTTTCAGGTGGCGGGCGGCCGGGTACAGGTGGACGGTGGTGGTGGACTGTGTGCTTTGCGCGTTTTTCGACCCTTGGGCGTTTGGTGTGGCGGTGTTTAATGCAATCCTAATCTTTTTTGCAGAAATTTGGGAAAAAGAAAAAAAACGCTGGCAAGACCAACGAGACGAGGAAGCAAAACGCTATTACGAACTGGAATCCCTGCAAAGCGACCTGATATCCGCCACCACGCAAATAGAACGCATGACAGCGGTAACAGAACGCGCCCGAATAGCCCGAGAAATCCACGATAACGCAGGCCACGAAATCGTAGCGGCCTTCATATCCCTGCAAGCCGCCCGCGAAAACTTTGAAAATGCCGACCCGACTGCCCTGCGCCTATACGACACCGCCTTGGAACGGCTGGAAGCGGGCGTAGAAAAAATCCGCGAGGCCGTACACAATCTAGCCCCTGTAACCGCAATAGGTGTGGACGCCCTACAAGAAATCTGCGATAAATTCCCCGCGCCCTCGGTCGAATTCAAAAATTTCGGCAGTACAAACCACGTTCCCGTTCACATTTGGAATATCTTGGAATCCTGCCTAAACGAAACCTTGACAAACGCCGCAAAGCACGCAAAAAACCAAGATATAACAGTCTACCTCGACACCACACCGCACATAATAAGACTTTGCACAGAAAACAAAATCACAAAAAAAACAGAAAATCCGCAAGGTCACGGCCTTCGCAACCTGCGTCACCGCGCCATATCCGCCGGCGGAAGCCTGTCGGTAAATGCCACGGATGAAAAATTCAGCGTAGTATGCGTAATTCCAATCAAAGAGGTGAGCATAAAATGAAGCTGTTACTCGTAGACGACGACCCGCTAATCCTGTCGGGTCTGGAGCTTTCCCTTTCCAAAAAAGAGGATATGGAAGTAATCGCCACAGCCACCGACGGTGCAAAAGCCGTAGAAATCTGCGCAACCATGCCGCCCGATGTCATACTTATGGACATAAGAATGCCCGGCACAGACGGCATAGCCGCCACACGCCTGATAAAACAACACCACCCGCAAATAAAAATAATGATGTTAACCACCTTCGACGACCGCCAAAACATTCAACAAGCCCTTGCCGCGGGTGCGGACGGCTACCTTCTCAAAACAGACAAAATAAACCAAATCGCGGACAAACTCCGCCTTCTCGCAGGCGGAATGGGCATACTCGACGCAGAAGTCCTTCGCAAGCTGTCCCCGCAAGAAAACCCCGCACTAGCCACCCTTACACCCCGCGAAAAAGACATAACCCGCCTAATCGCCCAAGGCCAAACCAACAAAGAAATCGCCGCCGCCCTGTTCCTAAGCGAAGGCACGGTCCGCAACAACATAGTGGTAATAATGGAAAAACTCGACGTAAAAAACCGTACACAACTCGGCCTCACATATTATCAAAAATAAAACGCATATTTTCCTTTCCGCGAGAGATAATAAAAAAAAGGAAAGGAGGAGAATCAATATGCGTTCAAGAACATGGGACTACATTTGCTTGTCTTTAGTAATACTAGGTGCCATCAACTGGGGACTAATCGGCCTGTTCCGCTTCGACCTTATCGCCACCATCTTCGGCGGCATGGAAGGAATCATCAGCCGTATCATATATACCCTCATCGCGCTCGCCGGCCTTTACTGCCTAAGTTTCTTCGGAAGGGAAGTCCACAATCAACACCGCGACCGCGTTAATGCAACAACAACCGAAAGGCTTTAATTTAAAAGCCAACATCAAAAAACGTGCGTATCGCTTTGGCGAGACGCACGTTTTTTTACTCTTTTGTGTATAGGAAGCTACCTACCTTTGTCAGCAGGTAATCATGTGTTGCGGGTTTTATTATGAACTCGTTGCCGCCGCAGATTTTTGCATTTGTGATGTATTCGCGGGAAGAGTTGCCTGTCAGGAATATGATGGGTGTGGTTTCGTGTTCGGGCATTTGGCGGATACGCACAGCCAGCTCGAAGCCGTCCATGTCGGGCATGTCTATGTCCAGTATAAAGAGGTCGGGCTTTTGGGTTTCCATCATTTTCAGTGCGACTTTACCACCGGGGGCTGCAAGTACGCGATAGTTGTTTTTCAGCGCGTTGTTTACGAAGGTCAGGATTTCCGGCATATCGTCCACTGCCAGGATTTTTTTGGAGAGGTCTGTACCGGCCAGTTTGCTCATTGTGTCTTTAAATTTTTCGTTAAGGGTGTATATTTGTCTTTTGGCGTCCTCGTATCTTTCCGCATTGATTAGGTTTTGCAGGCTTATGAATACAGAGGCATCGGGGTTATGCTCTGCCAGTTCTTTCAGCAGAATTTTTGCCGGCTCGTAGAAGCCGTCCTCCAACAGGGAGTTTACTGCGGAAATGGATTTTGCTATGTTCGCGTAAATTTCTATTTTGCTGGGGGCGGCGGCTTTTTTGTCCTCTTGTATGGCCTGCGCTTTTTGCATTGCCACAGAAAGTGAAAGCGCGTCCGTCACAAATGGCTTTAGATTCTTTTTTGCCGTTGCGAGCATTGCTTCTTCTTTTGTGCAACGCAGTAGGCGTACGGCTTGGGTTTCCAGTCCGCGGGCGTACATGTTTTTCAGCATTTCGATAACGGATTCCATTGTTTCCGCAAAAAAGTCCAACGTACCCGCTCCTTGGTTTAGCAGGGTATTTTCCAAGCGTTCCGTCAGCCCGGGTATCGTGTCGATAAATGTGTTGATTGCGTCATGCACGTCGTCGCTTGTTATGGTTTTTGGTACAAGCAGTCCGGGAATGCTGTGGTAATACCTTCCTCCGTCGTATACCGGCATTTAATTCCCCTCCATTTCAATCATTATATTTTTTGCGCCTTCGCAGTCGAATGCTTCGAGCGCGGATATTATTTTTTGCAGTTGGTCGTCGGTTTTTTCGTCGTACGAGAATTTGGCTTTTTCTTGTATGATTTCCAAGGCGGCGTCGCGGTCGTAGTCCTCGGCTTTGGCTTTGGCTTCGGCTATGGCGGGGAGCAGGGTGGCTTTGTCGGCTGTTTCTTTTTCTTCCGTGTCGGTGGGAAGGGCTTCGCTTAGTTTGGCTTTTAGCTCATTCAGGGCTTCTTTGAAGGGCGGGTAATGCTCTGTGCAGTATTGGGTGTTGTTTTCCATGCCCGCGCGCTCCAGTTGCGCCGCGCTGTTGCCCAGCTTTGCCGCGCCTATGTTTTTCATCGCGCTTTTTAGGCCGTGTACTTCTATTGTAAAGGCCGGCAGGTCGTTTTCCAAAAAGCCGTCGAGCTTTTCAATCCTTTCCGGCAGAAGCTTTAGGGTTAGTTTTACCGTATCAATGTATAGCTCGGGAAGACCGCTCATCGCGTCCATTGCCGTGTCTACGTCCAAGTCGTCGATTTTACGCAGAATGGATACGGGGTCGTCGTCGCTTTTTGTTTCTTCTATTATTTGTACGGTTTTTTTTGCGGCTTCTTCTTCCGCTATTTTTTGTTGCTTGGCTTTTTCCAAGGTTTCCGGCGTTTGCTTGTCACGGATAAATTTGTTTAGAGAGGTGTTTAGCTGCATTGTGTCTATCGGTTTTGCGATAAAATCGTCAAAGCCGTTTTTTGTGAATGCTTCTGCACCCGCTATTGCGTTGGCGGTGAGGGCTATTACGGGGTGCGCGTAGCCTGTTTCGCGGATTTGGTTTGTGGTCTCCATGCCGTCCATGCCCGGCATCATGTGGTCCATAAATATTATATCGTAGACATTGCCTGCTTTTACTTTATCCAAGGCCTCGTAGCCGCTTAGGGCTGTTTCTATTTCCATGCCGTAGGGCTTCATAAGGCCTTTTGCTACGAATAGGTTTGTGTTCATATCGTCCACTATCAGCACCTTGCCGTATGGCATAAAGTCGCGGATTAGCTTGGGCTTTTGCATACCCGTAAATTTAAAGTTTTGTAGGCGTTCTGCGGTTTGCTTGCCTATGGCGGCTGTGTTTTTTTCCACCTTTTGCGTAAACCTTATGGTAAAGGCCGAGCCTGCACCAAGCTCGCTTTCCGCAGATATTTTGC
>WQRQ01000059.1 GCA_009786685.1 Defluviitaleaceae bacterium | reverse complement strand
AATCATTTGCCGTGCAAAGCACGGCTCCACAGCGTAGCGAGGAAGCGTAACCGGGCTTTGCCCGATGGAGCGGCGGGGTTTTAGGGGCAGAGCCCCTACTTAAATAAACAGGAGGAGAGGCATGAGCAAATTAATATATATAGCCGAAGACGAAAAAAACATCCGCCGCCTAATCCACTCATTTCTGGAGAAGGAAGGCTACGTCGTAAAGTCCTTCGAAAACGGCGACCTCTTGTACGAGGCGTTTGGGCAAAAAAACTGCGACCTCGTAATCCTCGATATTATGATGCCGGGCAGTAGCGGGCTAATCATATGTACAAAGCTGCGAGCGATTTCTAAAGTGCCGATAATAATGCTAACCGCCCGCGACACAGACGAGGACTATATCTCGGGTATATCGTTGGGCAGCGACGATTATTTCACAAAGCCATTTAACCCCGTAAAGCTAATAATGCGCGTAAAAGCAATGCTGCGCAGGGTAGAAATGGACACAGAAACCGTAGAAAAAATAAATGAAGCAAAAACCCTCGCAGACCTCACCATTTACTCGGAAAAATTTATGGCCTACGTGAGCGGCAACGAGCTGCTCCTAACAAACACAGAGTTTAGCCTGCTAACATATTTACTCGAAAACCAAGACAAAGCCGTCTCCCGCGAGGAGCTGCTAAACAAAATCTGGGGCTACGATAATGCCGTAGAAACCCGCGCCACAGACGCCGCAGTAAAACGCCTGCGCAAAAAGCTAACAGAAGCAGGCAGCACAGTATCCATAGACACGGTATGGGGACACGGATTTAGAATAAGAGGTGAAAATCAATGAGCAGCTTTACAAAAAAACTGGTACTAAACTGTACAGGCGTAATATTCATCAGCTTTCTCATCGTGTACTTCCTATTTAATGCGATGGTGAGCAGCTATATAAGAGGCGAAGCCGAGCGAGAACTCACAGGCGGCATAACAGACGCGGCAGGGCTTGCGGAAGCGATTCACATAAGCTTTATGCCATACGATATGTTTGCAACGTCGGATGTTACGATTTCCATGACCGCGCCGGAAGGGTTATCGCGTTTTATCTCGGCTATCCCGTCCCCACACCCATCTGCACGAATACGAATGGGCGAATTTAGGGAATTCGGGATAACGCAAAGGATAGCCGTCGAAGAGACGCAATTCGACCTCATATTTGAAACGCCGATATTCCCCCCCACGTACTACCTCGCCGTGGACGGGGCTACTCTCGTAATGGATATGAATGCTGTCGAGTTTGTTCCACCGCTGGGGGTTGTTTCGACTTACAGAGCGATACGACCTGTTCAGCAGCGACCCTCAATAATTAACACAGACATGATTATGATAGATAACAACGAAAACATTCTAACCCCGGCAGTGGAATACCTCCGCCCGGCAGAAAGGGCGCAGGTAGAGTTTTTAAGCGCGTATTTTTTGGCAAACATAGAACATTTTAAAGATAACCAAATGCGTCGCGTAAGCGGCACAAGCGGGACATTTTATGTAACCGCGGATATCCGCCGTTTTTTGGACGGCAGCCTTACCACCCTAATGTACACGGATATATCCTCCGCAATGGAATTTACAAACAGCATGAATCGTATCCTCGGCGCATTACTCGTAATCTCCGGGCTGCTTAGCCTAATCATCTCCATCGTGATGTCCACACGATTCAAACGAGCCATCGCCCGCCTCTGCAACCATGCAGAAACCATAGGCCGCGGTAACTTTAACGCCCAAGCGGGTAAATTCAAAGACGCGGAGTTTGCCCAGCTATCCACCAGTATGCACAACATGGCAAACATGCTGCAAGCCTACGAAAACAGCCAAAAGCAATTTTTCCAAAACGCCTCCCATGAGCTGCGCACTCCACTGATGTCCATACAAGGCTACGCCGTAGGCATAATGCGCGAGGTATTCACAAAAGAAGAAGCCGCAGACATCATCCTATCGGAAAGCGAAAAAATGGCAGCCCTCGTAGACGAACTCCTATACATCTCCAGAATGGACAGCACAAAAGAAATAAAAACAGAAAGCCTAAACATCAACAACTTATTGCAAGAATGCTGCGAAAGAATAAAACCCATAGCCCCACAAAAGCAAATAACCCTAACCACCCCACCACAAGAAATATCAATAAAAGCAAATGAAGAAAAACTGGAGCGCGCCATAATAAACATCCTATCCAACGCCGCCCGCCACGCAGAAACCACCATAACAGTAACCCTAACCGCAGAAGCCGAAACCATAACCATACAAATCCAAGACGACGGCGAAGGCATATCCCCCGAGGCCATCCCGCACCTCTTCGAGCGTTTTTACAAGGGCGAAAACGGTAACCACGGCCTTGGCCTCGCCATCAGCAAAGACATAATAAAAAGCCTCGGCGGAAAAATAACAGCAAACAACGCCCCCGACAAAGGAGCGTTGTTCACAATAACAACAAACATCCGCTGACCGCGCAAAATTCGGCTCATACGTAATATGCGCTAAGAGAGCCGCCGAATTAACGACAAAAAAAGAAGCGGACATTTTATCCGCTTCTTTGAAATGTTAAATTAGTCTTGTGCGAGGAATCTTTCCACATCCATTAACAGCTTAACTTCGTCACCGACCCTGCCGATGTTGCGCACAAATTGGTTGGCATAGCTAAGCTTCGCGCTTGGCGGTGCGGAGATTCTGTCTTCGGGGATGATTGCCGTTTCTTGTACGGCGTCTACTATCATGCCCAAGGTGTAGTCGCTGTAGCTTAACACGATTATGCATGTTTCCTCATCGTGTTCCTTTGGCATTTTGCCGAAGCGTTTGCGTACGTCCAACACCCCTATAAGGTCGCCGCGAAGGTTTATAATGCCTTCGATAAAGCTTGGCATTTCCGGTACTTTTGTGATGGACTGCATTTTTATGATTTCTTTTACATATGCGATTTCTACGCCGTAGTCTTCGTCTTCGATGGCAAATGTGAGGTACTGGTCTTTTATTGTGTCATCATGGCGTTCTGTTTCAAATAGATTTTGTTCCATGAGTGCCTCCTTATTTATCAAAGAATCCGGCTACGTCAATGATTAAGCTGATGTCGCCGTTGCCAAGAAGTGTACAGCCGCTCAGGCCGCGTACTTTTCTGAAGTATTTTGGCATTGATTTTACTACCGCTTGTTGTTGGCCGATTAGGTCGTCTACGAGTAGGCATACCACGTGTTCGCCGTTTTCAAGCATAATTAGTGTACCTTCGCACACATCGGTGACTGCACCGTCGATATTAAAGAACTCGTGCAGACGTACGATGTTAAAAATTTCGCCGCGCTCGGTAATCATTTCGTTGCCGCTTGGGTCTGTGAAAAGATTTTCCTGCTGCGCTTTGAAGGATTTTATAATGTGTACAATAGGAATCGTGTATTGAGCACCCGCTACGAGTACGCTCATACCCTCGATGATTGCAAGGGTTAGGGGTATTTTTAATGTAAATGTAGTACCTTCGCCGGGGACAGAATCTACAAGAGCAGTACCGCCGACGATTTCCAAGTTGCTGGAAACAACGTCCATACCAACGCCGCGACCGGAGTAAGCAGTTACCTGCTCGTTTGTGGAGAATCCCGGCAGGAAGATAAACTGCTGGATTTCTCTGTCGGTGTACTCGGAATCAGGCTTGGATGTAAGACCGTTTGCTTTTGCTTTTTTAAGCACCTTTTCGGTGTTGATACCGCGGCCGTCGTCCTTGATTATGATTAATACGTCACCGCCTGCGTTTTTAGCTTCTAATAATACGCGGGCTTTTGATGATTTGTCTGTTTTTGCGCGTTCTTCTTTTAGCTCAATCCCATGGTCTATCGAGTTACGGATTATGTGCATGATGGGGTCTGCGATATGCTCTATGATGTTTTTGTCTACTTCGGTTTCTTCACCAATAATGTCTAGTTGTACGTCTTTGTCAAGCTGGCGGCACATGTCGCGTACTATGCGGTGCATTCTGAAGAATGTCGCTGATAGCGGTACCATCCGCATACCCATTACTGTTTGTTGCAGGTTAGAAATTATTTTGCGGAGTTGGCGTGTTTCTTTGTTAAAGCTTTCCAGTTGTAAGCCGTCCAACTCGGAGTTTTGTGTTACCATCGCCTCTGATATTACAAGCTCGCCCATGAGATTAAGCAGGGCGTCAAGCTTGCTTACGTTTACACTTATCATGTGTGAGGCTGTGCCTTTTTTCTGTGCGGCGTCTATTGCCGCTTCCGTAGGCGGCGGGGCAATCGGAGAAATGTCTTCCGGTGCTGTAACCGGTGGTGCTTCTACTGTCGTTTGTACGACCGGTGCGTCTGCTACTACAGGTGTCACAATATCTCCCTCCACTTCTTCAAGTGTAAGCTCGCGCAGGTACACGGTAGAGCTTAAATGGCTGTGGATAAAATGGTAATCATTTGCACTGGAGAACTCTGCATAAAAGCCATCCCTGCGGATAATCGGAATGGTTTCTTCGTCGATTACATCATGCGGCACGTGAGTAATGTCCGAAGCGATTTCCTGAAGATTGTGTACTAAGGTGTAAGCGCGGATATTTTCCATTTCGCAGCCGTCTTGGAAATGAATTTTTAACTTATACTTATGCATATAATCACCTGCCGTGCTTGATATTGGTAGTTCTACAACCGGTGGTGGTGCGGCCGGGGTACTCGCCGGTGCCGGGGTGGCTGCCGGAGCAGGAGCCGATGCTTTTGCAGGGGCGGCTGCCGGGGCTTCTTTCCCTTTGATTTGTTGCAAAAATTTGTCTATGGTTTTGGAAAGCTCTGTACCATCGCCGTCTGCTTTTTCTCCATTTTGGATTTTTGCAAGTTCTTCCTTTACAAAGTCCGCACCGCTTAGAACGTGGTCAGACAAGCGTTTGTAGTCCAGATTTTTTGGGTTTTCTTCCCGAAGATAGTAGAACAAATCCTCGATGGAGTGCCCTACGCCTGCGATGTTGTCAAACATCATCATGGCGGATGAACCCTTTATCGTGTGCATTATGCGGAAGATTTCATTGATTTGGTCAATGTTGTATTCCGATTCGCTTTGGACTATTGTACTCTCCAGTTGGTCAACCAGTTGAGTCATCTCGAAAATAAACATCTCGAGCATTGACTCTCTGTCGAAGTCGCTCATCCGTTGTCACCTCTCTCTTTCCGATATATTAAACTACAAAGAGCATGTAAAAACAAGTGTTTTTTTACATTTTTATAGCGGCTTGCGATAAACGGCCGGTTTTATATACTCAAAGCCCGTGCCGGAGTTACTGATAGACTCAGAGTGACCGATAAAAAGATAACCTCCCGGCTCAGTTAAATCAAAGAATCTGCGTACTACTGCGTCGCGTGTTTCGTTGTCGAAATATATCATAACATTGCGGCAGAAAATTACGTGGATTTTTTTCTTAAACGGGAACGGCTCAATTAGATTAATGCGCCTATATAAAATTTCTTTTAGAATATTTGGTTTTACCTGAGAAAATTGGTGGTCTACCTTTTGGAAATACTCGTTTTGCCATGTTTTTGGCAGGTTTGCAAGAGCTTCGGTTACATATTTGCCTTGTACAGCTTTGTCTAAAATTTGGGCAGAAATATCCGAGGCTATCATTTGTGTATTCCAGCCCGGGCTTTTTTTGAAAAATTCTTGCATAAGTATTTGTAGTGTAACCGGCTCTTCTCCCGAGGAGCTGGCGCAACACCATAGGCGGATGTCTTTTTGTCCGCCGTATTTTTGCTCTATATAAGGAAGCACTGTATCACGGAAATAGTCGAAATGCTCTGTTTCGCGCATAAAAAACGTATGATTTGTGGTGATTTTGTTAACAAATCTTGTTAATGCCTCGCCGGATTTGTCTCTTAACAGGTAATCGAAGTATTCCGAAAAAGTAGACATGTTAAGCTCTTGCAATGTGGAGCGCAGGCGAGAATGCACAAGCGTCTTTTTTTCATCGCTAAGAGAAATACCATAGTTTTGTTTAATATATTGCCGAATTTTGTCGAACTCGGCGGTGGTTAACTCGTTCATTTAATAAGCCCCCTTCCTCTTATCATACCATTACTTTATCACAAAGCAAGCTTTTTTTATTCTTTTAATGCTTTTCTGTGGTAGGAGCGTAGTTTGCGTTGCACCTTATCGTGTACATCGGCGGCGGGAAGCTTCATCAGTACCTCGAAGCCGTCGTCGAGGGTGCTTATGGGGTAGATGTGAAATTTACCTTTTTTTACGGCCTCCACCACTTCGTCTTTTAGGACCAAGTCGCGAATGTTGCGTCCGGGGATGATTACACCTTGGTCGCCTGTGAGTCCGCGTTTTTTGCAGAGGTCAAAAAAGCCTTCTATTTTATATGTCGCGCCGCCTATTGGTTGGATTTCGCCGTGCTGGTTTATGCTGCCCGTGATTG
Source organism: Defluviitaleaceae bacterium (assembly GCA_009786685.1). GTDB lineage: Bacteria > Bacillota > Clostridia > Lachnospirales > WQUN01 > WQVC01. Next base: position 10,604 of record WQRQ01000059.1, on the reverse strand, counting down.
CGATATCCTGGCGGATGGGGATTTCCGAAAGCGCGGAAAGCACAGCGTACAACTCCGTAGAAGAAGCACTGTCGCCATCAATCCCGTTATAATTTTGCTCGAAACAAATGCGGCAGCTAAGCGATAGCGGAAAATCCTTGGCATATGTCTGCCCAAGATAACCTATTAGCACTTGCACACCCTTATCGTGAATAGCACCCGACATCTCCGCTTCTTTTTCGATATTTACAATGCCCGCCTTGCCCATGTAAGCGGTAGCCGTGATACGCGAAGGTTTAGCAAATACATGGTCACCCGTATCGAGAACGGCAAGGCCGTTGATTTGGCCGATTTTTTCGCCCTCGGTGGAAATCATTACCGTATCTTCTTCTATCATCTCCGATAATTTTTCTTCGTACATGTTTAGGCGATACTCGCGCTTTTGGATTGCTTTTTTTACATGCTCGGCGGTGACTTCTTCGGCGCGTGCGGATTTTGCCCATGCTATTGCTTCTTCTATAATGTCGGTTAGGCGGTTAAAGCGTGTGGTTAGGCGGTCTTTTCTTTCCGCGAGGCGTGTCGCGTGTTCTATAAGGCGCGAAAGTGCGCATTTTTTAAAGGAAATATTTTTTGTATTTTTCCCGATATGATTTTTTACAAACTTTATGATTTCCGAGATATTTTGGTCGTTAAGCTTCATCTCGTAGTCGAAATCCACACGCACCTTAAATAATTTTTCGAAATAGTCGTCGTACGAATACAAAATATCGTAGTAATACGCGCCGCCTACGATGATTATTTTAATATCCACGGGGATGGCCTCGGGTTTTATGCCGCTAACAGCTACGCCTGTGGTGTACTCGCGTAATGGCTCGGTGATTATTTTTTCCGTGATAAGGGTGCGGCGAAGGGTCTCCCATGAATGCGGGCTGCCAAGGATATCCTGTGCCTGCAAAATCAAATATCCGCCGTTTGCTTTATGCAAAAGCCCCGGCTTTATTTTCATAAAGTCCGTGGAAAAATTGCCGTATTCGTTGTCGTATTCTACCTCGCCTACGAGGTTTGCGTAGGTTGGGTTGTGGTCTATCACCACGGGCGCGCCTTTTTGCCCGCTGTTGTCGGTTAGCAAATTTATTTTGTATTTTGTTAAATTGTCCTCGGTGCTTTTTTTATTTACCCATGGCATTATATTTTGGATGGCGTCCTCTTCTTCATTTTCTTCCGCCACAAAATCCACCATGTTATCCAAAATATCTTCTTTTACGTCGTTAAGATATTTGTAGACTTCCGTCTCCTCCGCAAAAGCCTCGATAATGTCGCTCATGTGGTGTCCTACGGTAAACAGTCCAAGCCCAAAATCCAGTTCTTCTACTTCTTTTTTTGTGTTTTTTTCGAAATTCTTAATCTCGCGCAGAGCCTCGGCAGCGCGTACTTGGATGGACTCCGATTTTTTTGTGATGATTTCGCGTTGCTCGGGGGTGAGTAGCTCAAATTGCTCCTCCGTGATGGCTTCGCCCTCTACGATGGGTACAAAAAATATCCCGCTGTTTGAGTTTTTTACCTCAAAATCATGCTTGCGGGCTTCTATGGACATTTCTTTTATGATTTCGTCCTGTTTGGTTTTTAGCATTTTTACAATTTCATTTTTTTTGTCTTCGTATTCCTTGTCCGCAAAAGTGCGCGGCAACTCCTCCGAAAGACGGGTTACGAGGTCGTTCATATCGTCTTTCAGGCGTTTTCCCATACCGGGGGGGAGTTGCAAAAGCTTTGGGCATTTTGGATTTTCGAAATTATATACATAGCATAAATCGGGCGGGGTAGGCTCGGTTTCTGCGATATTTTTGGCAAATTCCTCCGCAAAGGTAGTGCGGCCTGTACCCGTTTGGCCGCAGACATAAATATGATAGCCCGCCGTCTTCATTTGCAGGCCAAATTCAAGAGCTTCTGCGGCGCGGGGTTGGCCTATCAGGCCGGGGGATTTTTCTTCTGCTGTGGCTTCCGTTGATATGTTTTTTGCGAAATACTTGAGTTCGTTCCATTTTAGTTCTTGTGTCATATATTCACCTTCTCAATAATATTTCCACATTATAATGCCGTTTTCGGTGGGATTGACGTAGTAGTTTTTTCTTATGCCCTCGGCCGCGAAGCCGTGTTTTTTGTATAGGGTTATGGCGGCGATGTTGCTTTCGCGGACTTCCAGTGTTAGGCCTATCATCTCCATTTGCTGTGCGACGTCGGATAAAGCGGCGACGAGTGCATAGGCTATGCCTTGCCGTCGGTGGGATTTTTTTACCGCCAGGTTTACGATATGACCTTCGTTTATTATATGCCGCATGTAGATGTGTCCGATGACTGTGCTTTCTTCTACTGCTACAAAGCACAGCGTATGCTCCTGCATTAGCTCCATCTCAATGGACATCACCGACCACGGTACGGCAAAGCTTTCCGATTCTATGGCGTGCATTTGCTCTGCGTGGCGGTAGTTTCCTTTTATTATATCGTACATTTTTTTTCTTTCTCACGTACAGCCTGCGGTGCGCGTACGTACAGGATTTCTATTTCTCGGGAAATGTCTTGGTTAGCCGCGATTTTTTCTGCCGCCCACACGCCCACGGACGAGGCACGTTGTCGATTGTTATTTAATGAAGCAAAAATTGCGCGGGGCAAGAAATTTAAAATTATATCACGGTTTTTGTCCGCGCCGTCCCCGAGAAAAATAATTTTTTCGCCGCTTATGGCAGGAAGAAATTCCTCCACAGGCAAAGCCGTAAAATCTGTGTTACGTGTTATTTTTCCCTCGGCACAACGGCTGTAAACCGCGGTATAAACCTGTCCGCGTCTTGCGTCGAGCATGGGGATGATAGTGGCTTCTTTTCCCGCGTTTAACGTATTGTATGCGAGTGCGTCCAATGTGGGTACGGCGATGGCAGGTTTGTTTAGCGAATGCGCCATGGCAAGCGCGCAAGACGCACCTATTCGTAAGCCCGTAAACGACCCCGGGCCGTTTGTGTAGGCTACATAGTCGATATCCTGCGGCTCTAGGCGCGTCAATTTAAAAAGCTGCTCCACCGCAGGCATTAAAATTTCCGAATGAGTATAAGAATTTTCCCCGGTGCGGGCATTAAGGGTAACTTCGCCAATGGTTATGTATGACGAAGATTGCGCGCCATGTGGCGAGTATGCATTTACAATAGCCGCCCCGGCTTGCAAGCCGGAAGTATCAATCGCCAGTATTTTCAATATAAATCTCCCTTGCATTTTCGTTTAAATAAATAATTTTTACGCTATAAAAATTTGGTGGCAAAAAGCCCTCGGCGCGTTCCGGCCATTCTATGAGGCAGACGCCGTTGCCAAAAAAATATTCTTCGTAACCGATGCTTTCCAAGTCGTTTTTGTCTTCTAAACGGTATAAATCGAAATGATAAAGTGGCAGCCTTGCGTTTTCGTATTCATTAACGAGTGTAAAGGTGGGGCTTGTTACACGTCCCGAGTAACCCAAGCCCTTAGCAAAACCTTGTGCAAAAACTGTTTTGCCCGCGCCCAGCGTCCCGCTTAAACAAAAAATGTCGCCTTTTTTTGCATTTTGTCCAAATTTATTGGCGATTTCTGCTGTTTCTTCTGCCGAGAAGGTTTTAAAATTCATCCGTCAACACCCCATAAACTCTACCACAATGTTTAATTTATGACAAATCCTAAGAATTTGTCATATTCACTATTCCAATTTTTCAATTTTGTGCTAGAATAGATGAGAATAAATTTAAGAGCTACAAAAAATGGGAGGTATAAACCATGGTCGGCAGCAAAAAAAACAACATGAAAATAGACTCCGATGAGCAAAAGCTCCAGCTAATGGAGTTTATTGTATCGGGAGGTCACTTTGGTATTAACGTGGCCAAAGTAAGCGAGATAATGAAGTACAGCCAGTACCCCATTACTCCAATGCCAAACTCCAATCCCTTTGTAGAAGGGATATTTCGCCCGCGTACAGAAACCATGACCGTTATAAACCTAGCGGCGTACATGGGCTTGCCACCTTCTGAGGATGAGGAGCGCGACATTCTCATTATTACCAAGTTAAATAATGTTGAAACAGCGTTCCATGTGCATGGGGTGGAGGCAATAAACTCCGTCCTTATGTCTGCTATCGAAAAACCCGACACCACCATCTACGGTGGAGAAGAAGGCATGGCGACAGGCATAGCAAAATATGCGGATAAGCTAATCACAATAGTAGACTTTGAAAAAATCCTCATAGACATCAGCCCAAGCCTTGGCTTTACCCCGGGCGACATAGACCAACTCGGCATGAGAAACCGCAGTACCAAGCCTATCTTGGTAGTAGAGGATTCTCCGTTGCTGGAGCGTCTAATCATAGGCTCACTGGAAAAAGCAGGCTACATGAACATCATATGTACATCCAACGGCCAAGAAGCTTGGAATCTCCTCGAAGGCTACAAAGAAAGCGGACGCCCGATAGAAGAGCATGTATGTGCCGTAATCACAGACATCGAAATGCCGCTGATGGACGGACACAGGCTGCTTAAATTGATAAAAGAAGACGACGTGCTTAAAAAGCTTCCCGTTTTGGTATTCTCGTCTTTGATAACGGACGACAACCGTCAAATAGGCGACAAACTCGGTGCGGCGACCAACATGTCCAAACCGGAAATCGCAAGCCTTGTAAAAATCTTAGACGAGCAAATTTTGTAAGGGTGGCAATCAGGGGTGCTTAACTTAATGCCTGCAACGCAGCCGTCCTCTGCCATTACAAAAGGCACAATTTTAAATATCAGCTCAAACTCGGATGTTTACGAGCGCGGCGAGCGTTATTACCGTGACGGTAAACTACTTTCATACAACGCGACGGAGGACATGGACAACACAAATGTACGCGCAAGTGTGGAGGGCAACTACAAAAATTATGAAGTATCTCTAAAGCTGGATAGCGCGGGCGCGCTATCCAGCTATTCGTGTTCCTGCGAAAGCCATAGCATATGGCGCGGAGCTTGCAAGCATGTGGTAGCGGTACTTTTTGCACACGCCGAAGGCCATGCCCGCATGTTCTCGGCAGAAAAAATGCGCCGCCACGCAAAAGACCTCACCGACAGCCTGGAAAAAATCATCTACGACGGCATAGACGAGCTATTGCCCGTCCACGATAATCTCAACCAAAAGGATTTGTTAAAGCTCGCGCCCGTATTAAATTTTAATTCCCGGGGCGCGTATCTTACATTTACCGTAGGCTCGGGGCGTATGTATGTAATAAAGAGCATTTCCGGGTTTATCAAATGCTTTAAAACGCAGGAAACGGTGACCTACGGCCAAGGCCTTACATTCTCCCACCGCAGGGAGATGTTTGACGATATTTCCTTAAAGCTGATTGATTTCATAGCGCGGGAAAACGACATGTACGCAGAAATCGGCAAGCGTCTGAGCCGCCAGTTTCAGTTTACACATCACCCGCTTTTTGCCAGCCGTGAGCTGTACCTAACCCCACGTAACGCCGACGAGTTCTTCGCCATATATGAAGGTCACCCGATAGAATGCGTCTCGGACTTTGGTCAGCAGGTGCTTTTAAAAGACGATTTCCCCGCCGTTGGGCTAAATGTCCGCCATCTCGCAACAGGTACGGTTGTGCAATGCGGTGACTTTCCGCATAGGCTTTTGCGGGGGCTTTCTTCCTACTATATATTCACAAGCGATGGCATGTATCGTATCCCAAAAGCCGAGGGCAAGCTGCTCTGCGAAATGCTAAGGGCCTTGGGAGAAACACCCTCTCGCGAGATTTTATTTACAAACAACGACCAACAGCGGTTTTTAACAGTTATTTTGCCGCGCCTTCTTAAAATGGAGGTGGTGGATTCCATTGTGGGCGACTCCCCCGAAGGGGAGGTGTCCGCGCTTACCGCAAAAATGTATTTTGATACCGAGGGTAAAGATATCACGGTAAGGCTGGAGTTTCATTACCGGGGGCAAGAAATGGTATTTGATGGTTTTGAAAAAACCGCTCAACCCCTTGAAAACACTGTGCGCGACGTGGTTTCGGAGTACGCATTGCAGCGCAGACTTACATCATCAGGTTTCTTCGAAGATAAGAAAATGTATCGCATGAAAGGCAATGACCTCATCTACGCCTTCCTCCATGGCAGCGAACAAGCCGGTATAGAAGCCCTAAAATCTGTAGCCGAGGTATACATCAGCGAAGACCTGCAAAAGAAAACAATCCGCCCGTCCGCTCCGCGTATAGGCCTTCGTTTAACAGGCAATCTGCTAAAAGTATCAATGGAAGACGCAGGCTACGAAATCGGAGAGCTAATCGAAGCCCTTGAAGCCTACCGCGCAAAAAAGAAGTTCTACCGCCTAAAAGACGGGCGTTTTATATCCTTAGACAGCGAAGTAGTAACAGCGGCGGCGGGTTTTCTCGACGCACTCGATGTCACAAAAAAAGAGGTGAGGGGAAAATCCCTTTCCATCCCCGCATACCGTGCATTATATGTGGACGAATTAATCAAAAGCGACGCGTTATCAGCCACCCACACCCTAAAGCGCGACGCAAATTTTGATAACTTACTTACTAGCTTTCAAAACAACGAAAGGCTTGGCTTTAAGGTTCCCAAAAGCCTAAGCGGTATTTTGCGTGAGTACCAAAAAACAGGCTTTATGTGGCTTAAAACTCTGGCGCGCTACGGATTTGGCGGTATCCTCGCGGACGACATGGGTTTGGGAAAAACATTGCAAATAATAGCCGTGTTTGCCGACGAAGCAAATGACGCGTTGCCTTCGATAGTGGTCGCGCCCACTTCATTATTGTACAACTGGGAAAACGAAATAATAAAATTCGCGCCGCAGCTAAAAACGCAAATCATTTCCGGTCTTCCGGAAAAACGCCGCGAGCTGCTTAAAACCGAAGGCGTAAACGTGTTCATAACAACCTACGACATGTTGAAGCGCGACTTTGAGTTCTACGAAAATATGGAATTTTCATATATAGTGGCGGATGAGGCGCAAAACATAAAAAACCCGGGTACACAAGCCGCAAAAAGCATAAAAGAGCTAAAAGGCCGCGTGCGCTTTGCGCTAACAGGCACACCCATAGAAAACACCTTAACCGAGCTATGGTCTATTTTTGATTTTATAATGCCGGGCTATTTGTACACCGCCCATAAATTCGGCAAGGTATACGAGTATCCCATCATAAAAAGAAACGACGTGGAAGTCACGGCAAAGCTGCGCAAGCAAATCTCCCCCTTCGTACTGCGTCGCATAAAGAAAAATGTATTAAAAGAGCTGCCGGAAAAAACCGAAACAACGCTACCCGCAGACCTAACCACGGAGCAAGAAAAAATATACAAAGCCAACCTGCTCGAAGCCATAGGCGCGTTCGACGACATAGTAGCCGAAGGCTCATTCGCGGATAACCGCATGAGAATCCTTGCCCAGTTAACCCGCCTGCGCCAAATCTGCTGCCACCCCTCGCTTTTCCTCGAGGATTACAAAGAAGGCAGCGGCAAGCTAACCTTGGCCTTGGAAACAATTCAGCTTGCCTTGGACTCCGGCCATCGTGTCCTTTTATTTTCGCAATTCACAAAAATGCTCGGCCTAATCCAACAAGCCCTTTACACATCAGGAATCACAGGATTCCGCGGCAAGCCCGCCGAGTTTTTCTATCTCGACGGCGCGACAAAAGCCCGGGAGCGCATGGAAATGACAGAACGCTTTAATGCAGGCGAGCGCGACCTATTTCTAATTTCGCTGAAAGCGGGAGGCACAGGCCTAAACCTAACAGGCGCAGATGTAGTAATCCACTACGACCCATGGTGGAATCCCTCCGTAATGGAACAAGCCAGCGACCGCGCCCACCGCTTTGGCCAAGAAAAAGCTGTGCAGGTATTTAACATAGTGGCAAAAGATTCGATAGAAGAAAAAATAATGGCATTGCAAGAGAAAAAACGCGACCTAATCGACTCCGTAATCACCGAAGGCGGCAATTTCATTAATCTTCTTTCAGAAGAAGAAGTTCGGAAATTATTCTCATAAGGCATATATTGCGTCAAACAAAATCTTAGGTTATACTTATCATACGGGGGACGCCAAATCACCCTTTTTGGGAGTGTGGACGGTAAGATGAAGAAAAAAGAAGCGATAATCGGTATATTTATAGTCGCAATGGTGGTAATGATAATGCGCCCTTTGCCTCCGATTGCTGTCGATTTTCTTTTGATGGTTATCATAGGGCTTGCTATCATTATTTTGCTTAACGCTTTATACGCCAAGGAAGCATTAGATATGTCAATGTTTCCTAACATTCTGCTGATTATCACAATGTTCAGAATCACGATGAGCTTAAATACAACGCGCCTTATCCTAGGAGATGGTTATGCGGGTGAAGTTATAAGTGTATTTGGTGAGTTTGTGGCTGGCGGTAACTTGATTTTGGGTCTTATCTTGTTTCTTGTTATCCTGCTGGCAAGTTTTCTCGTTATTATCAAAGGCTCGGAGCGTGTCGCAGAGGTGACAGCGCGTTTTACCTTGGACGCTATGCCAGGTAAGCAGATGGCGATAGACGCCGACCTTAACACAGGACTAATCAGCGAAGACGAAGCAAAAGAACGCCGCAAAAAAATCCAAGATGAGTCCAACTTCTACGGCGCAATGGATGGTGCTGTAAAATTTGTAAAAGGCGATGCTATTTTTAGTATTATCATAGTGTTCGTAAACCTTATTGGCGGTATAGCCATGGGTGCGACAGGGATAGCGACAGGAGAGGCAATGCCAATAGGTGAGGCACTGGACTTATTTGCACTGCTAACCATAGGTGACGGACTGGTTTCACAAATCCCCGCGCTGCTAATAGCCCTTGCAACAGGCTTTATCGTTACAAAAGCGACTGTCGAAGACGAAGTATCAGGCTCACTGATAAAACAACTTTTAACCCAGCCTCTGGTACTGGTTATTGCAGGCGGGGCTTTGACTTTTTTAGGGATATTTAGCCCACTGCCATGGTTTTTTATACCCACCGGTCTTCTGCTCTTGTTTTTGGGATTCAGGTCTTCCAAAGAAGAAACCCTTTCTTCCATAGAATCGGAAATCACCACAGACGACGTAGAAGCCGAAGAAATGCGCCGCCCCGACGACATGCTGCCGCTAACCGACGTAGATATGATACGCCTATGCTTTGGCTACGGGCTAATCCCGCTGGTAGCCGCCGACCAAGGCGGTGACCTCTTGGAACGCGTAGTAATGATACGCCGCAACATCGCGCTGGAGCTGGGCGCAATCATCCCGCAAATTCGCTTGCAAGATAACATAAAATTAAGCCCTAACCAGTACACCATCTTCATAAAGGGAGTAGAAGTAGCAGGCGGCGAAATAATGTTTGACCACTACATGGCAATGAACAGCGGCTACGTAGAAGAAGAAATCGACGGTATCGAAACAGTAGAGCCGTTTGCAGGCCTACCCGCGATGTGGATATCAGAATCCCAACGCGAGCGCGCAGAAGCCTTGGGCTACACAGTAGTAGACCCACCCGCAATCATAGCCACCCACCTAACGGAAGTAGTACGCCAACATCTGCACGAGCTACTATCCCGCCAAGACGTACAAAAACTAATCAACCACGTAAAAGAGACACATACAGTCCTCGTAGACGAGCTAATTCCAAAATATATGTCTGTAGGCGAGGTGCAAAAAGTCCTTTCCAAGCTCTTAAAAGAAAGCGTTTCCATCCGCGACTTGGTAACAATTCTGGAAACCCTTGCCGACTACGCCCCGATAACCCGCGACACCGACATGCTAACGGAGTACGTACGCGCAGCCCTGCGCCGCGCCATCTCCAAAAAGTTCTTCGGCCAAGGCGTAAACACGGTAATCACCCTCGACCCCGCATTGGAGCAAACCCTAACAGGCAACATCCAAAAAACAGAAATCGGCAGCTTTGTAAATATAGACCCGCAGCTAAGCCAGAGAGTGTTCGACAGCCTCAAAAAAGAGGTAAGCAAGCTTACATCGCTTGGCGTAATGCCGATAATTTTAACATCGCCCTTTGTGCGTATGTATTTCAAGCAATTAGTAGACGAAATAGCCCCGGATTTGGTCGTATTAAGCTACGGAGAGATTGACCAAACAGCCGAAGTACAATCTGTAGGTATGGTGAGTGTGACATGAAGGTAAAGCGTTATGAAGGTAAAAGCGAAGCAGTCCTAATGCCCATTATAATAGAAGAGATGGGAGAAGGTGCGACAATAATAAGCGTAAAGCAAAAGCCCAAAACAGGGTTTTTCGGGTTTTTCAGAAAACCAAGCGTAATAATAACCGCCGCCTGCGAAGACGACGTAGAGTTTATGAATCTGCTAAACAATCAAGAGGCAAAAGCCGCGCAATTTGCGCCGCCGCTGGTAGAGCGCAAGCCACTTTCCGCCGACTTGGTAGAAAGCAAATCCACCTCCGCCGCCTCCATAGAAGAATCCATGACCCTCCTGTTACAAGAAGCTCGCAAAGCGGCAAATCAAATAGAAAAAGATGAATCAACAAAACGCCAAGCAGAATCCCCCGTAGCAAAAAAAGAAGAAACACAAGCCGCATCACCATCCGCCACAGAAAAAAAATACAAGCACAGCATGGTA
>WQRQ01000058.1 GCA_009786685.1 Defluviitaleaceae bacterium | reverse complement strand
ACGGCTATGCGGTGGAGCCTTATGCTAAGGGAAGCTAAGCGTTTGTCGACTGCTGGGCCGCAGCCGCAAACGCAAGCTTCCCTAAGCCTAAGTCTCCCCCGCGCCTGCGCAACGCTCCGAAAACACATAAGTCCCCGCCCCCGCGCCGTACCACAAATAAAGATACGGGGAGGAAAAATCTACTGCAAATGCAGCACGGATGATTTTGAAAAAAGCGCGCCAAGCCTCTAAAATCAAAGCCCACAGCGATTTTAACTAACTAATCTTTTAAACCCCCCGGTACGTCGGGTGTGGGCGAGGGCGGGCTTGTATGTGTTTTCGGAGCGTTGCGAAGGCGTGCGACAGACTTAGGCTTAGAAAAGCTTGAGTTTGCGGCTGCGGCCCAGCAGCCGACAAACACATAGCTTTTCTTAGCATAAGGCTGTGGCACATAGCCGTAGCTGCGCAGAAAACACATACAAGCCCGCCCTCGCCCCTCCACCCGCTCTACCTTATTCTATGCGGTTGGAAGTTTTTGTGCTAAACTTGATAAACTACAGCGAATTATTTCGCTTTATCTAACAGGAGCGTGAAGCCCGCTATGAAAATCCTGCTATTTGACGGTTTCAGCATTTTAAACCGCGCATTTTATGCCTTGCCGCCGCTTACAAATTCGGCGGGGGAGTATACAAATGCGGTGTACGGTTTTTTAAGCATATTTTTTAGGTTTTTGGATGAGGAGAGGCCTGATTATGTGACGGTGGCGTGGGATTTGCCAAAGCCGACATTTAGGCATGAGATGTATGGCGCGTACAAGGGTACGCGAAAGGGAATGCCCGACGAGTTGCGAGTGCAAGTGCCGACGATAAAGGCGTTATTGGAAAAAATGCAAGTGACAATGGCGGCTTGTGAGGGCTATGAGGCTGATGATGTGCTTGGTACGCTTGCTAAAAAGGCGGTTGCGCAGGGTGTGACGCCTGTGATAGTCACGGGTGACAGGGATATGTTGCAGCTTGCTTCGGAAGAGATAAAGATACGTGTGCCAAAGACTAAGGCGGGAAAAACGGAAGTAGAGGATTATAATGCCGCCGAGGTGATGGCGCGGTATGGGGTTTCGCCCGAGGCATTTGTGGATGTTAAGGCATTGATGGGTGACGCCTCCGACAATATTCCCGGAGTGCCGGGCATTGGTGAAAAAACGGCAACAAAGATAATTGCGGAGTATGGCACATTGGAAAATGCGATAGCAAATGCGGCGGAAATAAAGCCAAAAAAAGCGTCGGAAAACCTTGCGGAATTTAGTGAGCAGGCAATACTAAGCCGTGCCTTGGCCGCGATAGCCACAGACGCCCCCGTGGAGCTGGAGCTTACGAGCGCGGAAAATCTGGTTAACAAGGAAGCCTTAGCCGAGGTAAAGCGGCTGGAGTTAAAGAGACTGTACAAGCGATTTGATGTTTTGGGCCAAACCTCTCCGGGCAGCATAGATACAGGCGCGGCGGCGTATAAAATTATCAAAACCCGCGACAAAACCGAGGAGATTTTTGCGGAGTTATTGCGTACAAAGGACGGCGCGGCGTTTTTCCCGTTGTGGCATGGTAATGCCTGCGAGGAGGGTGGGTTTATTGTTGGTTTTGCGGTAGCGAATGCAAATGCGGCGTACTATTTTCCGTTAGGTGGTGGTGAGCTTACGCTTTTCAGCCACGAGGAGGATTTGATTGCGCCCGCTAAGCCATGGCTTGTGTCTGACGCGCCAAAGTATGTATACGACGCAAAAAGCGTTTTGCGGCAGGTGGGGGATGTAAAAAATATCGTCTTTGACGCTATGCTTGCGGCGTATGTACTTGACCCGTTGCGTCAAACGCATAGTGCCGCAGATATCGCAGACACATACCTGCAAGAAGAAATCCCCACTTTGGAATCCTTGCTCGACAATAAGGGCAAGCGCACAAAGGAACGCAAAACTGTTGCAAATCTCCCCGAGAGTACCGCTGCCTCATACGCCGTCTCCGCTGCGTCCGCCATCTACCGCGCCCGCCCGCTTATGGAAGAAAAACTGGATGCTAACAACCAAAGCTCCCTTTTCCGCGATATGGAGCTACCCTTGGCATATCTGCTTGCGGAAATCGAGACCATCGGCATAAAGGTATGCAAGCCCACGCTGGAAAACTTCGGTGTGGAGATGGATAAAAAAATCGCGGCACTTACTACGCTTATTCACGACTTTGCGGGCGAGGATTTTAATATCAATTCGCCTGCGCAGCTTGGCGAAATCCTGTTTACAAAGCTGGGGCTAAAGGGCGGCAAAAAAACGCAAAAGGGTTATTCTACTGCTGCCGATGTTTTGGAAAATCTAAAGGACAAGCACGCCATTATTCCGCTTATTCTGGAATACCGTGCGGTTTCCAAGCTAAAATCTACTTATGTGGACGGGATGATTCCGCTTATTCGTGAGGGTACTTCACGCATTCATTCGACATTCCATCAGGCGTTGACGGCTACGGGGCGGCTTTCCAGTGCCGAGCCTAATTTGCAAAATATTCCTGTGCGCACCGCGCTTGGGCGCGAGCTGCGCAAGGCCTTTGTCCCCGCCGAGGGCTGCGTTTTTCTCGACGCGGATTACAGCCAGATTGAGCTGCGCCTGCTTGCGCATATCTCCGACGACCCTGTTCTCATAAACGCATTTAAGGAAAATCAGGACATCCACAGGCTTACGGCGTCGCAGGTTTTGCATGTCGCACCCGAGGACGTCACCCCCGAGCAGCGCAACAATGCCAAGGCCGTAAACTTTGGCATAATCTACGGCATAAGCGCGTTTGGCCTGTCCGAAGACCTAAAAATCCCCGTAAAAGAGGCCGAAGGCTACATCAAAGGCTATTTTGAAAAATACCCGGGCGTTAAAAAATACTTGGACGAGACTATTGCCGCCGCAAAAAAAGATGGCTATGTCTCCACGTTATACAATCGCCGCCGCGCCCTTCCCGAGTTAAAATCGTCTAACTTTAACACGCGTTCCTTCGGTGAGCGCGTAGCCATGAACATGCCAATCCAAGGCACGGCCGCCGACATCATAAAAATCGCAATGCTAAACGTGGCGGCACGCTTAAAGCGCGAAAATTTCCGCACACAAATCGTCCTGCAAGTACACGACGAGCTTCTTCTGGAAAGCCCAAAGGAAGAAGCCGAGCGTGTTGCTATCATATTAAAAGAAGAAATGGAAAACGCGGCACAGCTATCCATTCCGTTGGCCGCAGAAGTGAATGTGGGGGAAAGCTGGTATGCAACAAAGTGATATGCTAAACAATTTCCCGACCATAGGCGTTACGGGAATCACAGGCAGTGGCACAAGCACGGTGTCGGCTATTTTGGAGGAGCGTGGCGGCTACGTAATCGAGGCCGACAAGCTTGCCCACGACACCATGGGCAAAAAAGAGCCTGCATATGCGGAAATCGTAAACCACTTTGGCAAGGACATCCTAAACGCAAACTGCGAAATAAACCGCCGCGCCTTGGGCAAAAAAGTTTTCGGCGACAAGGAAGAAATGGCGCGCTTAGAAAAAATAATTCACCCCGCCGTGGTAGAAAAAACCCGCAAGATAATCGAAAACCTGGCCGACAACGAAGAATTCACCTTCGCGGTAATAGACGCGCCGCTCCTGATAGAATCCGGCATGAATACCCTCTGCGACAGCATATGGTTAATAACAGCCCCCGACGAGCTACGCATACAGCGCGTAACGGCTCGCGACGGCATAGACGAAAACGCAGTAAGACGCCGTCTGCAAAGCCGCAAAGGTGACACACATTTACGCGAGCACGCGAATATAACAATAGAAAATGACGGCAGTGCAATAGCCTTACGCTCCAAGATAGAAGTCGCGCTGAAGGCGATGTCACTAAACCGCCACGGCTGGCGCGATATGGAGGTTTTGGAGCTTTGATTACGGGCAAAGCTTTAATGAGGATTTTATGGAGGTTATAAAACTTTGAAAGCAAAAATAACGCTGGCGATACTGATTGTTCTTACGGCGATTGCTATGGTAATGGCGGTAAACATGCGCTTTCCCGTGCGACATCTGGATATTATCCGAGAAAACGCGGGTGAGCTGGAGACGTCGCTTGTTTTGGCGGTAATCAAGGCGGAGAGCAGCTTTCGGGAGGGCGCGTTATCACGCGCAGGTGCGCAAGGCCTAATGCAGTTAATGCCCGCCACCGCCGAAGAAATGGCCTCCCACATGGGGCTAACTGATTTCCAACCGGAAGACGTTTGGCTGCCGGAAATCAATATTGCGATGGGGACATTCTACCTAAACCGCCTTGTGAGCCAATTTGGCTGTATAGAGCTGGCACTTGCGGCGTACAACGCAGGGCAGGGGAATGTAAACAACTGGCTCGCAGACCCGCAATTTTCCGCCGACGGCGAAAGCCTTGATGTGATTCCCTTTCCCGAGACATATAATTACTTGCGCCGCGTGCGCCAAAACCAGCGTATCTACAACATAATTTTAACTGTGACAGGGCGTGTGTAAAATTAAAAAAATTTTTTTTCTGGCGATAATATTTTTACTTACGGCCTGCGGCGACGGCCTGCGGATAAGCCCGTCGGGGCTGATATACGCCGTATACGAAGATAACCCATACGACTACGAGCCGGACGCCACGGAGGTCGATGAGTATATCGAGACTGTGATAATAGACATAGACCCCACCGTCGTCGCTGTAAATGACAGTGACGTCGGCTTGCTTCGTTTGCACTCGCGGCCGCCTATTACGCTTAACCCGTTACTTAATGAGGATGTAACCGTGGCGCGTGTTTTGCGTCTTATTTTTGAGCCTTTGGCGGTGCTGGACGACGAGCTTCGTGTAACGGGGCATTTGGCGGATTTGGAATTTGCCTCCGACTACAGCAGCGTAATTGCCACCATTCGCGAAGGTGCGATTTGGAGCGACGGCCTGCCCGTGACTGCCGACGACGTGATTTTTTCCGTTGATTTTCTGCGCCGTGCGCCGCGCAATGCTATTTACCGCAGCCATGTAAACGACATCGCAAGCGTGGCGCGGCTGGATACCCGCACCGTGCAGATATTTTTTACACGGGCGGCGGTGATGATGGGCTACTCGCTAAATTTTCCGATAATTCCGCAGCATGTATTTGAAGGAGAAGCAAATCCAATAGGCAACGGCTCGTTTAAATTGGAAGCATACACACCAATGCGCTCCATGACCCTAACCCGCAACCCACACAGCTCACACAGAAGCAACATTGAGCAAATAGAAGTAATTTTTCTGCCCGACACATCCACGGATTTTAACGCCTTCGAGCGTGGTCGCATTGACGTGCTGCACCTTCCGCTAACGGAATGGACACGCCACCAAATGGTACGTTCGCCCGTATATGAGACCTTCCCCGCTATGTATTTCGAGTTTATCGGCTTTAATTATCGGCGTCATATTTTCCGCGATGTCTACACGCGACGCGGAATCGCCCATGCGTTTAATGCCGCAGATACCGTGGCGGGCGTGTACCTCACCCACGCGGTACACTCGGCTACGCCAATCCATCCGCTAAACTGGGCTGCCGCCCGTGGGATATCCCCCGTCTACGACCCCGCCCGCGCCGCCGCACTGCTCGGCACGGTACGAACAGCCGAGCCACTCGTCATTATCGCAAACACGGAAAATACACAACGTGCCACGATAGCCCATCGTCTCGCCCAAAGCCTAAACACAGTAGGCTTGGAAGCCGTAGCAGAAATTCTACCCTCCGCAGAATACTTCGCCCGTATAGAAGCCCACGACTTCGACCTGTTTATCGGCGGTATGGAATTGCCCTTCGCGCCCGATGTCACCGTTTTCTTTCAAGCAAGTGAGATTTTTCTTCACGACCCCATTTTGGAGACGGCTTACACCGCGCTTATGTTTGCTTCTACGGAGCTTGCGTACACCTTGGCAAAACGGCAATTGCAGCAGGCGTTTGTCGAGCAGCTTCCCGTTATCGGGCTTGCATTTAAACACTCCGCGCTGCTTTCCAACTCGCGGGTTTCTTCGCAAATGAGTCCCGCGCCTTGCCACGTTTTTGGCAATATTCACGAGTGGACAATCAGGTAAATTAATGATATTCTTGCCCTAACTAAATGGCCGAAGGCCAATTAAAAACAGGAGGGCTTTTAATGTCCAAAAATTTCTTTAAGCGATTAACCGCATTTTCATTAGCCATGCTACTGATATTTGCGGTTTTTTTGCCGTTTCAAACGGTACATGCCAGTGCTGTATGGAATTTAAATGATTTTCTTTTCGGCAGAGAAGTAGGAGAAACCTTTACAAGCACGGCAGAAATAGTTGACGCAGGTATCCCCACAGGGATTACCGTAAGCCATAACAATCAAGAGTTTGGCCTGCACCTTGCGCGTACCGCAGACTGGCAAGGCATAGACCTTCGCCCTGCCGCTCTCGGAATGCAAGCAGGCGACACAATCACCGTAACAGGCCGCTCCGACGGCGCAGTGCCGGCAGGTGCGCAAATTCAGCTTGCTCGCCAGCCCGGCCACCAAGGCATGGTTACAGAAGACTTTGCGGCAAACCGCAGCTTTAGCATTTCCCACACGCTGGCCGCAGGCGAAATGGGCGGTCTGCAATCCATAAGAGTAAACACAACCACAGGCGCAAACGACCTTTATATCGACACAATCACAATCACACGGGGCGCACCTGTTGCCACACCGACCCCCACGCCGGCCCCAACGCCAAGGCCGCCGGTCACAGGCGTCGTACGCCCCACCACCCTTGTAGAAGCCTTTGGCGACCACTTCTTGGTGGGAACAGTTTGGCACAGTAGCTGGCAGCACCCCCGTATGAACGACGCCTTGCCATTTGTTGCCCAACAATTTAACGCAATCACAGCAGAAGATTATATGAAAGTAGACCAGCTACTGGGTGCGCAGCGCGACGCATGGAGCTTTAACTGGGCAAGAGCCGACAGAATCGTAAACTGGGCAGAGCAAAACAACTTTGCGATGATAGGCCACGCCTTGGTATGGCATTCCCAGTCCCGCGCATGGCTCACCTCGGACGAAAGCAATCGCCCCCTAACACGCGCACAAGCCGTAGCAAATATGGAACGCTACATCAACACCGTAGCAGGCCGTTATCGCGGCAGAATCCACTCATGGGACGTAGTAAACGAGGTATTTACAGGCGGAGTAGGCTCTTTCTCCGGTGACTGGCGTAATCACCTTCGCAAAACCACGGCACAACTCGACGGCAGCCATACACAGTGGTACAACGCCTTTGCAAACGGCGCGACAGGCGACCAATGCGGCTCAGACTTTATATTCTACGCCTTCCGCTTTGCCCGCCTTGCCGACCCCTACGCAATCCTATACTACAACGACTTTAACGAAGAACAACCGGGCAAACGTGACGCCATGGCTCAAATGGTAGTAGAAATAAACGAACGCTGGCGCAACGACCCCCGATACGACAACCGCCTGCTAATCGAAGTAATAGGAATGCAATCCCACTACCACATCGCAGGGCCGGGCAGAACAAACCTAAACAATGTACGCCCGGCAATGCAAGCCTTTATAAACACAGGCGCGAGAATAAGCATAACCGAGCTTGACATCACAGTAGGCGGCGGCTGGTCGGGCGGAAATCACCCCCGCGCAACAGCGGCACAGCTCCCCGCGCTATTCGAAACCCAAGCCCTGGCATACGAAAGGCTCTTTGGCTACTACTTGGAATTTGCCGACTATATAAACCGTGTAACCTTCTGGGGCTTTACCGACGCCCACGGCTGGCGCGACGCAGGCTACCCGCTAATCTTTAACGCCGACCTAAGCCCAAAGCCCGCCTTCCACGCAATAATGTCAATAGCCCCCGGTGCAGGCGGCGCAACAACGCAAGCAACCCCCACACCAACGCCTACACCAACTCCAACGCCAACCCCCACACCAACGCCGACACCAACACCAACCCCCACGCCAACTCCGACGCCGCCACCAATTCAGGTAACACCCGCTCCCGCCGTACCAATAATGCGCTTTGCCGTAAATAACCAAACCTTCATAAGACATGGTCAATCGGCAATGCTCGACGCCGCCCCCTTTATCCACGAAGACCGTACAATGGTACCCTTCCGAGTGATAGGCGAAGGCGTAGACGCCCAAGTAGACTGGAATCCCTACACCCGCACAGCCACTTTTATCCGCGAAGGCGTAACCCTACACCTAACAGTAGGCGTACCCCTGCCCGGCGACATGGGAACCCCCGTAATAGTAGAAGACCGCACCTTCGTGCCCGTACGCTACGTATCCGAAGTAATGGGCCTCGAAGTAAGATGGGACCCCACAAACCGCGCAGTGTATATTTACTAAAAAATAAAAATCCCGCTCATAGCATTCGCAAACCATGAGCGGGATTTTTGCAAAAAATGATTATTATGAGGTGATAATGACATGGATTATGAAATTGATATGACTTGGGACGAGACTGCGGGCGTTTGGTGTGCTGTATGCAACAGTATTCCGCTTGCATTGGAAAGCAACTCCTTCGACGCGCTTGTTGCAAGGGTTAAAATCGCGGCACATGAAAGCAAAACGGAATATTGCAAAAGTTTTAATTAATAGCATTGCACCTTTTATAAATACTATGTTAGAATAAGTCGGCAACAAAAAAACCGTAGCGACCGTGAGGTGTTTGCACCACCAAACGGAGAGTGTAGGGATTACGGACATCACCTAACACACACAGGCGCGAGCCTGCCACTACGTTATTCCATTTTAGCATTAGTTAGCCCCTGTTTCAATAAATGCTTTAGCATTGTGGGCAACGCGCTAAGTTTGGTTTGATTTTAGTGTGCTTTGTATATCCAAGGTGTGTAGGTGATGGCATTTTATGCCGTCCTTACACACCTTTTTTAGTTTCATCGGCGTACACCACGGGGCGAATGTGTAATAAAATTTCTCCCCGTGGCAGTTGTCGATATTCGCGCTAAGTGCGCGGAAGGAGGATAGTTTGCTAAGATTGCTTGTGGTTTAACAAAAAATATTAAAAAAGGAGGAATTAAAAATGGAGGCAGTATTAGCGGGTATATTTGTAATTCTATTCATTTTCGCCTTTTATGGGGGGATGTTTTTGTTTTTAATTAAAGGTTCACAAAAACAGGGCAAAGAGCTTGAAAAAGAAATCTGCATGGTTGAAGAGGATTCGTTGCAGTTACGAGGTAGCCCACAGATGAAACATTTTTTGGGAAGCTTTTCTATCAAAAGTGCAACGGAGCTTAGGCAAATGGATTCTGCGGAGCTACTACATTTACTTAAAAACGCGGCAGAAGCCCTTTCAATTATTGAAGCACGTCTTGGGTTAATATCCGGCGGGTATGATAAAATGAGTGAATATAGGAGTTGGATAGAAAAGGACTTGATTGGCCGAAAAAAATCAAAAGAGTTGCGGCTCAAAGAGCGATTTGAAGTGCAAGCAGATAAGGCGCAAAAAGAAATAAGCGATGATTTTTTGTTCACTGATAGCGTTTTGCATATTATTCCCGAAAAGTATCGTTTGTCCGATATTTTATACAAAATGGCTGAATACTTAGAAGATGGCGAAAAAGATTCATGGGAAGGTATCGTTGCAACATTTAAAACCGACGCTTTCCAAAGCCAAGCACTGGCGCATTATGAGGATTTTGGGAACAAGTTGGAACGAATTGCAAGCAACACAGACAAAATCGCAAAAAATACAGCAATTACCGCATTCTTCTCCGGTGTTACAGCCGCCGGTACCACGAGGATAGCGATGAAAATGTAATCGCAATATGCGATAATTAGCGTGTTCTCATGTTTTTTATACACAAGCAGCCAATCGCCCTCCCCATCTACGTGGCACTCTCGAAAGCCTTTGAAATTTCCTTTTAACGGATGGTCTTTGTATTTTGGTGGCATTTGGCCACCGTTAAGCAATGCGTCAATGGTGCGTTCAAGCTTTGACATATCATATCCGCGCTTTATTAGTAAGCGGCGGTTTCGTCTAAAATGGTTAGTGTAGTCGGGGGTGTATTTATTCATTTGTGTTCTCCGCTTCGTCTTCTTCGTCCATGGCGGCGAACATTTCGCGGGCGGTAGCAAAGGGTTTTGGCTTTCGTTTTCCGCTTGTGTAATCGTTTATTATTTGCTCGGTTTCTTCCATTGCAGCCAATAGATTGTTATTGGGGTGACGTAATTCGAACGGGAAGCCTTTTTGCAAAATAGACGTGTGCAAAAACACATTAATTGCTTCGCTAAGGTTTAAGCCAAAAACCGCGAAGGTTTCTTCTGCCTTTGACTTAATTGCAGGGTCCAAGCGGATGTTGTAATTTGCTGTTTTCATCATATCAACTCCTTGACACGATGGTATCTCAATGTGTATGCAATGTCAATATTATCGCACCTGCCCACTACCAAACACAAAAAACTTAGTCGTGGTAAGCGCAGTTAACCCCATCGGGCCACGAGCGTGGAGTTTTTGCGTGCTTATGCCAACTTCCGCGCCGAGACCAAACTCCTCGCCGTCGGTAAAGCGTGTGGACGCGTTTACAAAGACAGCGGCGGAGTCTACCAGCTCGATAAATTCGTGGGCGTTGGCGTAGCTTTCCGTTAGGATTGCCTCTGTGTGGCCGGATGAATGCTTAGCGATATGCGCGATAGCCGTGTCCATGTCGGAGACCACTTTTACGCCGATTATCATGTCCAAAAACTCGGTATACCAGTCGTCGTCTGTGGCAGGCTTTGCCTGCGCAAATGCAGCGCAAGTTGCCTCGTCACCACGTATCTCCACCCCCGCGTCGGATAAGGAGCGGCATATCGTCGGCAAAAACTCACACGCGATTTTTTCGTGTATAAGAAGTTTTTCGCAAGCATTACATACACTTGGGCGTTGCGTTTTTGCATTTATGATAATGTCAACGGCTTTTTTCAAATCCGCCGATTCGTCCACAAAAATATGGCAATTGCCCGTGCCTGTTTCGATTACGGGGATGGTGCTGTTTTCCACGGTGCTTGCAATAAGCCCCGCACCACCACGCGGAATCAACACGTCGATATACTTATTAAGCCGCATAAATTCCCGCGCAACCTCCCGTGACGTATCCTCGATTAACTGAACAATCTCACGCGGATGCCCAAGCCGCTCTATTTCGGCCTGCAAAACCGAAATCAACGCAATATTAGAATTAATCGCCTCGGAAGACCCCCGCAAAACACAAGCATTTCCCGCCTTAAAGCATAACGCAAAGGAATCCGTAGTAACATTAGGCCGCGCCTCATAAATCATGCCAACCACACCAATAGGCACACGCTTTTCGCCAATCTTTAGCCCGTTTGGCATAGTCTTAATATAAAGCGTCTCGCCCGTAGGGTCGTCCTGCCCCGCCACCTTCCTAAGCCCCTGCGCCATCCCACTAATCCGTTGGTTGTCGAGCTTTAACCTATCGTTAAAACTCGCCCGAGCAGGGTCTGCCGCCGCCATATCCTTAGCATTAGCCGCCAAAATATCCCCTGCATGAGCCTCCAAAGCGTCAGCACACCCCCTCAAAAGGGCATCCTTATCCCTAGTACCAAGCCTACGCAAATAACCCGATACATCCCGAGCCTTTTGCCCTAAAATTTGCAAGTCATACATGTAAACAACGTCCCTTCATTCTCCCCCGAGAAAATTCGTAATAAAATTGATGGGTCTTCGCCGGAGGCTATTACTGTGTCAATGTTGTGTTCGAGTGCTATTTTTGCGGCGTTTAGTTTTGTTATCATGCCGCCTGTGCCTAGTGAGGAGTTGCTTCCGCCTGCTGCGGCTTCCATTTTTGGTGTGATTTCGTTTACTTCGTGAAAGAGGATGGCCTTTGGATGGGTTTTTGGGTCTTTGTTGTAAAGGCCCTCGATGTCGGAGAGTATGACAAGAAGACCGCTTTCGGAGAAGGCGGCCACGTGGGCGGAGAGATTATCGTTGTCGCTGAATTCTGTGAGTTCGTCGGTGGCGATTGTGTCGTTTGCGTTTACGATGGGGACTACGCCCATTGCAAGAAGCTGGTGCAGGGTGTTTTGTGCGTTTTCGCGGCGGACGGGGTTGTCTACACAATCGCGTGTGAGCAGAATTTGCGCAGCGTTACGGTTGTATGTTTGCAGAAATCGCTGATAGATTTGCATGAGCATTGCTTGGCCTACTGCGGAGGCGGCTTGGCGGCCTATTATGTCGCGTGGGCGTTGTTCCATGCCCAGGCTGTTTGCGCCTACGCCTATCGCGCCGCTGGTGACGAGGATTATTTCCTTGCCTTGGTTGTAAAGGTCGGCAAGCACCCAGCAAAGCTTTTCGATTCTTTGCAGGTTAAGTGTCCCGTTAGGGTAAGTAAGCGATGTTGTGCCGATTTTCACAACAGCGCGTTTGTGTTCGCTTAGCAAAGCACGTGCAGGGGTTGTTTCCAAATTTTATCAATCCCTTGGCTTCATAGTTGGGAAGAAAATGACGTCGCGGATGGAGGCGGCGTTTGTGATTAGCATAATGAGGCGTTCGATACCTATGCCCATGCCGCCTGTGGGTGGCATACCGTATTCTACGGCGGTGAGAAAGTCCTCGTCGGTCATATTTGCCTCGTCGTCGCCTGCTTGGCGAAGCTCCTCTTGGTGTTTAAAGCGCGAGCGTTGGTCGATGGGGTCGTTAAGCTCGGAGTATGCGTTGGCAGTCTCGCGGCCTGCGATAAACAGCTCAAACCGCTCGGTATAATCCGGATTACCGGGAATCCGCTTAGTAAGCGGCGAAATCTCAACAGGGTAGTCGAGAAGAAAAGTAGGCTGTATCAAATGCTTCTCCGCAAATTCTTCGAAGAAAAGGGAGAGTATATCGCCCTTGGCATGGTGCTTTTCGAATTTTACATGATGCGCCTTTGCCGCCTCGCGTGCGGCTTCGAGGGTGTCGATTGTGTTAAAATCCACGCCCGCGTATTGTTTTACCGCGTCCACCATGGTAATCCGCGCAAAGGGCTTTCCAAGGTCGATTTCGTGTTCGCCGTAGGTGATTTTTGACGTGCCGTTTACTTTTTCGGCGACGGCTTTGATTAGCGACTCCGCAAGCTCCATCATGCCTTGATAGTCGGTGTATGCCTCATAAAGCTCCAGCATAACAAACTCGGGGTTATGACGAATGCTTATGCCCTCGTTGCGGAAAACCTTGCTAAGCTCATAAACCCGCTCCAGCCCGCCAACGATAAGCCGCTTTAGCGGAAGCTCCAGTGCGATACGCAAATACATCTGCATATCCAGCGTATTATGATGGGTCTCAAAAGGCCGCGCCGCCGCACCGCTCGGAATGGTCTGCAACACAGGTGTATCAACCTCAAGGTATCCGCGATTATCCAAAAATGCGCGGATTTCCTTGATAATTTGCGTACGCTTTATAAATGTTTCCTTAACTTCGGGGTTGACGATGAGGTCTACATAGCGTTGGCGATAACGTGCCTCGGTATCGCGCAGGCCATGGAATTTTTCCGGAAGGGGCTGTAATGCCTTCGCCAAAAGCGTGACTTCCGTGGCTTTTACGGAGTCTTCGCCCTTCTGCGTACGGAAAACCGTACCCCTTACGCCCACGATATCACCGATATCAAATTGCTTAAACTGCGAATATTCTTCCTCACCAATAGCGTCACGCGCCACGTACGACTGAATCCGCCCGTCACGGTCCTGTATATCAATGAAGGAAGCCTTACCCATCACACGCTTTGTCATCACACGCCCGGCAATCCCCACAGCCTTGCCCTCTAATTTTTCAAAACCCGCATGTATCTCCGCACTACGCGCTGTAACACTGTATTTTACGTGGGTAAAAGGGTCAAGCCCCGCAGATTGCAGGGCTTCCAGTTTTTCTCGTCTTATGCGTTGTTGTTCATGTTCGTCCATATCCAAGCTCCTTACGCAATTTGCAAAACTTTGTACTGCATAGCCCCCTGCGGTGCGTCCACAGTAACGGTATCGCCGCATTTTTTGGAAAGCAAAGCCACACCAAGGGGCGACTCGTTGGAGATTCTGCCGCCCATGGGGTCGGATTCTGTGGAGCCTACTATCAGGTATTCTACTTCTTCGTTATATTCCATGTCGAGGACGCGTACCTTGCTGCCTACGCCTATGCTGTCTTTGTCCAGGTCTTCTTCGTCTATGACTTCGGCATTGCGCAGGATTTTTTCTACCAAAGCAATGCGGGCCTCTATTTCGGCTTGTTCGTCCTTGGCGGCGTCGTATTCCGCATTTTCAGAAAGGTCGCCTTGGCCGCGGGCTTCTTTGATTTTAGCTGCCACGTCTTTACGGCGAACGACTTTTAGCTCATGTAGCTCTTCCTCAAGCTTTTTAAGTCCTTCGTATGTTAGAACAGTTTTTTTGTCTGCCATGTCTTTGCCTCCAGGTCGTATGGGCGAGCAGCGTACGCGCCCATCCCACAAATAAGTATAAAGCCGGCGCAAGCCAGCCTTTTGTTTTATACTCCTTATTTTGAAAAATGTCAACTGCTGCGAATTAATTTCGCATTACAATAAATTCCCAATCTCATAAAAAATATTCCGTATCATGTTAATAAGCACATTTTTGCCCATGGCAATGGAAACAATCGCCAGCACCGCCAAATGCAAGGGATAAATTACATAAAAGAACCACTTGGCAGGCCGCCCGCGTTCGCCGTTATACAAAAGCAGCAGCGGAATAGCAAGCAAAGTGCCAACAGGGAAAAACGCGGGAGCTATACTCATATCCATTTCTGCCATCAAATATTCCATATCAATAAACAGCGACATCAAAGAAGTAACCAGCAAGCCCTGTAAAAGCACACCGGCGATAAAAAACAGAGGTACAACAATCCGCCGAGCCTTCTCATTTTTAATCATGTCATATAAAATCACACCGATAGGCCCGATAATCCCCCAGTCAAGAAAGGCACAAGCCAAAATGAGTACGACAAAAATCGCCCAAAACGAAGCAGAATTCCCACGTTCTCGGCGAAGTTTAAGCAAATACAAGCTAAGTGCCATGGTAAACATAATATTCAAGCCCGTGCCAAGCACAAATAAATGCGGCACAAAAGAAATAACCCCAAAAACAGCTAGTCGGGTCATATACTTACTCAAATTAGAAGTAGCCCTAAATCCATCCACCAGCAAAAACGCCAGTATAGGAAAAGTAAGCCCGCCGGAAATCTGCAAAAAAATCTCAACCCCAAGCGGAAACGCCCCCGGCAAAGCCAAAGCCATATGTTGCAAAATCATGCCCGTAACGGCGATGATTTTTAACCAAAAGGCAGTAAGTATCATGTTAAAAACCTCCCATTTGTTTTTTTGACCAAAACCTTTCCAGCCCGCATAAACACTACAAAGCAACCTCGCTATAAACCTTTGTAACCACATCGCGGCGTATAAGCCCGTCGATGCTTTCCTCGTCAAAGACAGCGTTCATTTTGGCGATGTGGGCGTCGTAGTCGGGGTCGGTTGGCAACGGGTCATGCGAATGCGATGTCATGTACGCCAACCATTTTTCCCGCGTGTAAAAAATCGGGTTTGGAAACTCCCGCACAGTAGGATTTTCGAAAAACCTTATTTGTACATCCTCGCTGTAGTGGGTGCTGTTTCCGCCGGGGGTTACATTGTAGACGGCAACTAATAAACAGCCGGGCTTGCCGATTCGTCGGCATTCCGCTGCAAACGCGGAAGGCTCAAACCAGTGTAACGCCTGCGCCACAGTAATCACATCAACAGAATTACTCGGCAATGTAGTAGCATCCGCAGGCGCGGAAACAATCTTCACATTAGGAAGCGACGCACACGTGACGGTAAGCTGCCCCACCATGTCCACGTTTGGCTCTACCGCAAAAACCTCAACCTCGCGCAACCCAAGCAACTCCGTAAATTTCCCCGTCCCCGCACCGATATCCGCAAAAACCGCACCAGACGGCGCAAGGCTTAGAATGTAATCAATCGCGTCGGCAGGATAACTTGGGCGCGACGCCGCATAAGCCTCCGCCTTGCCCGTAAAAAGGTCGGTGTTCATGTTATTTCTCCTCCACACCCACAGAAACGCCGTATACCATGTACTCATCCATGCCGTCCACAGCAAGCAGCTTGTCGCATTTGGCCTGGTCGTAAGCGGCCAAGCAGCAGCTTCCCATGCCCAATGCGACTGCGGAGAGCATTGCATTTTGCCCCATATGCCCAAGGTCTATAAGCATAACACGATGAGACATCTCATTGTAACGCCACTCGCCCTTATACGGAATGCACGTGTAAAACAACACAACAGGCGCACCCGCTGCCCATGCTTGGCCGGCGAGTGCATCTGTTATGGTTTTTTCGTAATCGGCGATATCGCCTACACGCTGTATGGTCGCGATTTTCTCTCCAAAATTTTCCGTAGGAAGATAATGATACAACCCGGGCGAAAGACCCTCCACGGCACGCACCACAATATAAGTCTCAAACGGATGACGCGCCCCACCACTGGGAACAGTACGAAAGGTAGCAACACTATCACGATGACGCTGTATCCCATTAACGCTCCAAAGCATAAATGCAAGCTCTGCCTGTGTCATAGGCGTATCAGAATACTTACGCACACTACGCCGAGTATCCAACAAATCCTCATAAGACGGCATTTTAGCAATCTTATTAAAGGCCGGCAGCGTAAACACTTCACCAATTATCTCCTTACCAAAAGCCGGCGCAGCCACACCCTTAGCCTGGTCCGAAAGCTTCATCCCCTCAAAAAAGGAAGGACATTGCATAAACTTACGATTTTTCTCCATTAGTACCTCCCGTTGCGGTTTTTAAAACATCAATCAAATCCACGCCCGTGAGTGCCTCTACGGTTTGGGGTAGCTGAGCGATTATGTCGGTTACATAGCCTGCTACTTTGGACGCTCCGCTTTTGCCGTTTGTGCTGCCGCCATTGTCTACGACTACTATTTTTTCTGTTTTAGATAGTGGGTCGGCTATATTTTTGGCTATTTCGGGTAGGCGTTCTATGAGCATTTGGATTACGGCGGCGTCGTTGTATTGTTTAAAGGCCTCGGCTTTTTTCATCATGGCTTCGGCTTCTGCGAGACCCTTGGCTTGGATGGCTTCGGCTTCTGCTTG
>WQRQ01000057.1 GCA_009786685.1 Defluviitaleaceae bacterium | reverse complement strand
ATACCCGATTGCCATGTTACGTTTCCGCCGCTTGCGGTGAATGGTTGATATGCGTAGTGGTAGGTTGTTCTTCCAAGCTCTGCGACCACAAATCCGCCGCCCGCGGGAGAAAGCGGCGCAGTGCCGAGGCGAAGCATCACGGACGCGGTGTTGCCGTTTGCGTTAAGGTTTCCGTTTCTCCAAAGCATTACGTTTTCCGCTGTGCCTTGGAAGTTTACTCTGCGGCCTACATGCGGGTTAATGCCGCCTTCTGCATTGCCGAGGCCGTCGGGGAAGTTAGCGTGGGGGCGGTCGCCATCGGTAACTGCGGGTGGTAGCGGGTAGGTTGTGTAAAGGCCCGATGTCACGTCGTTGTCTGTAAGAAGCGTACCCGTAAGTTGGAATACTCCGCCCGCAGAGCCACCTGCGATTGCGCCGATTACTTCCGATAAATTCCATTGAACGTCCACCCAAAGCGGGCGTACAAAGGTCGAATATACATTAGGCACGTCACGAAGGGCGCGTGCGCCGAGTATGCCAAATGCGTCTTCGGCGCGTTGGTTGCTGCTCATTCCGAGATTAACCTGTGCGCGTGTGGGCAAACCGAGTGCAGCAGCAAGTGCGGCGGCGTCCATGTTTGTCGCGCCTTCGGGAATACGGCTTGTTACTGTGGGGAGCATTTCTACGCCTTGAATGTCCGTGGGGCGGGAGGAGCCGTTAGGCTCGTCGGTGGTGGAGCAGATTTGACGCAAGCTCCACGGGTCGGCATCGATTGCATTTTGTAAACGACCTGCGCGTACAAGTGTATAAGTGTCTACCAATGCAACGGAAACACCGTCGTCATTTACCTGATAGGTATGCACCGCAAAAGAGTAAGGCGTAACGTCGATAACGGAGAAGTTACGACGGAAGTTTTGGTTGTAGGCCGAGATATAATTTCTGCCGCCCATGTTTCGTACGTTTCTGTATCCGCTACCGCTCATGGAGTTAAGCGCGATATATACGATTCCCGTTGCGTCGTAGATTACGCTTGTTGGGGTTTCGCTTGTAACGATTTGATTACTGCCGGGCTGTACCCATTGCTGTGAAAGAAGCGGTTGGTTTTGGTGCATTTGGTGCGTTCTGGAAAAGACGTGGCAGTGGCCGTTAAGCACTACGTCTACGCCGAGCCTTTCCAGTTCCGGTATCCATTGTGTGATGATGGGTACTTTTTCACCCATGTTGCTTGCACGGAAAACAGAATACGGAGGGTGGTGGAATACTGCAACCGTCCATTCGACTTGGCCGCTGTACGCGCCCACTACATTGTTAACCCATTCCAAACGGCCGCCTTGCCATGCGCGGCTGTTGCTGTCCAACACAAGCATAAGCATGTTGCCGTAAATTAGATAATAGTCAAACTGCCACGGAGACGCACCCGCGTCGCGTAATGCTTGCGCGCTTGCTCTGTTTATACCGTGGTTTGTAGTTTGAGGTGTTACGCCGTCTACAGCACCGTGCGGGCGGATACGCGGGATGTCCGACGTATTTGGGTTTGCGGCAACAAATGCTGCTAGTGTTGCCGAGGCGGCATTCATTACGGCTCCGTCGGCGGCGGAGTTTCTCCACGGCAAATTAAAATGCTGATGGAAAAGATGTCCGTTTGTTGTAGTTTCGTGGTTGCCGATAACGGGAAGTATCGGTAAGCTATGGAATTCCGTAGGCGCAAGCAGAATATCATACATAAACTGCGAACGTCTCATTCTGTTGTCGTTGGTGTCGTTAAGGTCGCCTACGGGTACAAAAAACCCGGGACGGTGTTGTCCGCCAAAGCGGCGGTTTGTGTAGCGCACCATTTCTGCTACGGCGTTTGTCCAGCCGTAGTAGTCGTCTACGTGGCTTTTATTCCCAACGCCCGCTGTTGCAGCGGTATTGCTGAAAGAAATACCGATTTGCGGGTCGCCGCCTGCGGTAAATGTGAAACCGCTGTTAGTATCCGGCCCTGTAAAGAAGGGCTTCAGAGCGGAGGTGAAAACGCCCGCACCCGCTTGCCCTGCGGGGATTTCTCCCGAGATTTGATACCAGTAATTTGTGGCGGGGTTAAGGCCTGTTACTATTACTTGATGTATCCAGTATGTTCCTGCGGATTCAGGGGTAAACCATTGGTAGTCGTGTTGCATTCCTGCGGTGTTTCCGCCGCCGAGGCCTGCTGCACGGGTTTGTGTACCGTCTACCCAGTCGTCTGTATCGTAAGTTCCGGAGCCTACAGATACTGTGCCGCTGCCCAATGGGCGTGAGTCGATTACAAAATTTATACCTTCGTTAAGTTCAA
Source organism: Defluviitaleaceae bacterium (assembly GCA_009786685.1). Classification (GTDB taxonomy): domain Bacteria; phylum Bacillota; class Clostridia; order Lachnospirales; family WQUN01; genus WQVC01. The sequence goes on along the minus strand of WQRQ01000057.1, from coordinate 15,069 downwards.
CTTCTGCCGTGCCTGCTGCGTTTGTAAAAAGCGCGAAACCTGCGGCCTGTGAGCGAGAATGCCATGTCCAACGCATTTCGTTAACTGTTGTACCCGGTGTCATGTTTAGATTTCTGTAGTTCGCGCTTGCCATGTTAAGCGAGTGTTGATACGGACCTCTTAACGGCATGGGGCTTGTTGTTACCCCCAGCACTTGCGGTGTTTCCACTGCCACTGCTTGTCCTGCGATTACGGGCACTATCCCGAGTGCCATTACCCCCGCTACAAGCAGTGCTATTGCTTTCTTAAACATCCTTTTTCTTCCCTTCTCAAATGAGATTTTTTTATCTAACAGCGAATCAAGTTCGCTTACGATAAACATAGGAGCCAAACAAAGCGGTAGCGGGCGCGCATAAAATCATACCCGCCGAAGCGGAAACCGCCCGCAGTATCTCGACGGCGATATCAATGCGGTTAATCAGCATTGTGTAGTTAAAATCAATCGCCCTAAACATGATAAGTGTCACAAAAAAAGTACCGGTAAAAGCCAAAATAAGCGTGTTTGCAGAAGACCCAACGCAGTCTCGCGCCATTCTCATGCTTGATTTCCAGAGCGGCTTAAACTCCATTTCACCCCCGAGAGCGAGTTCCGCCGTAGCCGACGCTACAGAAACGGAAGTATCCATCACCGCTCCCAAAGACGCCACCAAAATCCCACAAAACAACAGTTCCGTAAGGTTATCAATCGGAGTAAAACTTAGGCCTATAAGCTGATTCATTTCCGGGATATTAAATCCGTTGACCCTAAGTGCGGCGGCTATTATTACATAGAACAAGCAGTAAAACGCGATTCCCACCAATGTACCGGCTATGCTTACCCAAGTTTTTTTAGCAAAGCCCATGATTGCTATAAGTGAAACAACCGTCACCAAAACAGAAGTAACAATCGTCAAAAAAGCAGGAGGCCCGCCACGCACAATGGCGGGTATCAAAAAGAAGAGTAATGTCACAAATGTAAAAACCAGCCCGTAAGCGGAGCTTAGCCCCGCCTTGCCGCCGACTGCGACGATTAACACAAGAAACAGCACCGCGATTACATAAATGGCAGCTTCACGCGCATAGCTGTGGACGCTGGCGGTGTAATTTCCGTCCCCGTGGTCGTCAAAATGTACGATGATGGCTTGTCCGATACGCGGGTTTACGGGTGCGTCTATAAACAGGATATTACGAGCCTCGATAACCCTGCCGCGATGTTGGCCGGAAAGGATTTCTACGGAAAGCATTTGCAACCCACCCGGCGCAGAAACATCGCCAAGCACCCGTCCACGCGGGAAATCCGCGCCATGCAAAGGATTACGCCCAAGCCCGATATCCGTGCTTACGCCAAACCAAATCATACAAACCATAGCCAATGCAGTGACCGCAAAAAAAATAATTTTAGCCCGTATGATTTTGTCCACCCCCGTAACAACTCACTTTGGTAACGAGTATATCCATCGAATGTAAAATCTGATATGCAGGTTTGGTAAAGTTTTAGTAAAAGTTAAAAACCCAAGTTTGACTTACCAAATCCGCGAAGTTATAATTATGTAAGAGGTGATAAAAATGCAATCAATTTTAAAGCGCGACAACATGGAAGTACCCTTCGATACAGGTAAAATAGCGGCATGTATAGATAAGGCATTTGAGGCGACGGGCGGATATGTGGGCGACGGAAAGCGTGTATCCTTTGAGCTTACGCTAAAGGTGCTTAATAAATTGGAAGAGCAATTTGCCGACACATCCTTCACCGTAGAAAACGTGCAGGACCTTGTGGAGACTGTTTTAATAGAAGGCGGCCATACAAAGGTAGCGAAGGCTTACATTTTGTACCGTCAAAAGCGTACGGCCATCCGCGAAGCCCGCAGCGAGCTGATGGACGCCGTGGCAGAAATCGTCCGCGAAACAAACCGCGACAACGCAAACGTGGGCAATTCTCCGTCTGCAAAGGTGCTTCAGATTTCCGAGGCGGCCTCCAAGAGTTACTATCTTAATCGAGTGCTTCCCGCAGAGGAAAGAGCTTCCCACCTAAGCGGCGACATATACATACAAGATTTATCTTGGTATGGGAAAACCCTCACGTGCCTGCAAATCCCGCTGGGGCGGCTGTTAAAGAACGGCTTTAACAACGGCCACGGCTCTATTCGTTCGCCAAAAAACATCCGCTCGGCGGGTGCGCTTGCGGCGATTATTTTGCAAAGCAATCAAAACGACATGCACGGCGGCCAAAGCTACGCCGCCTTTGACAAGGACATGGCTCCCTACGTAGAAATAGAATACAAACGCCAAGAAAAAAACCTGCGAGAAAACCTCGAATCCCTGGGCTCAACCGCAGACGAAGAGCAAATCCAAGCCCTGGTGGACAAGCATACCCGCCACGAGACCTTTCAGGCGATGGAAGCCTTCATTTATAACCTAAACACAATGCATTCTCGGGCGGGGGCGCAGGTTCCGTTTTCCAGCATAAACCTCGGCACGGATACCACACGCGGCGGGCGTTTGATTACGCAGTGCTTCTTGGAAGCCTACGAAAAAGGCCTCGGCAAAGGCGAAACACCCATATTCCCAAACCTGATTTTTAAGCTAAAATACGGCGTAAATTTTGATACCGAAGACCCAAACTACGACCTCTTTCAGATTGCCATGCGCGTGGCGTGCAAGCGGCTTTTCCCGACATTTTCCTTCCTCGACGCGAGCTTTAACAATTGCTTCGGAGACGAAGAAGTCGCATACATGGGCTGCCGCACCCGCGTAATCGGTAACGTAAACGGCGCGGAAGTAACCGACGGCCGCGGCAACCTAAGCTTTACCTCCATAAACCTCGTCCGTCTCGGAATCCGCGCAGGCAAGGACATCGGTAAATTCTATCGCCTGCTCGACGAAACAATGGAAAAAGCAGTGAAGCAGCTTATCACTCGCTACAATTTGCAAAAAAATCTAAAAGTGCTGGATTTCCCATTCCTTATGGGACAGCATCTCTACCACGACAGCGATGACCTTAAACAAACCGATACCATAGAAAAAGCCATAAAACACGGTACGCTAAGCATAGGCTTTATCGGCCTTGCCGAGTGTCTCGTGGCACTCACAGGCAACCACCACGGCGAAAACGCAGGCAGCCAAGCGCAGGGCATTTCCATCGTAAGCTATATGCGTCGAATCTGCGACGAAGCAAGCCAAAAGCACGGACTAAACTTCTCACTGCTCGCCACACCCGCCGAACAGCTAAGCGGAAAATTCACCGCAATTGACGTAGAAAAATACGGCTCACTCCCCGGCATCACCGACAAAAAATGGTATACCAACTCTTTCCACGTCCCCGTAGAATGCAAAATCACCGCATTGGAGAAAATAGCAATAGAAGGCGTTTATCACCAATACTGCAACGCAGGCCACATTTCCTATGTAGAATTCGCCTCCGCACCCGGCAATAACATAGAGGCCTTCGAAAACGTAATCCGCGCCATGGCAGAAGCCGACATGGGCTACGGCGCAGTTAACTTTCCGCTTGACATCTGCCGCGACTGCGGCAAACAAGGCCTTCACAACGAAGAAAAATGCACAGCCTGCGGCAGCACCGACATAAGCCGTGTCCGCAGAATCACAGGCTACCTTTCCACACTGGACAGATTTAACGACAGCAAACTGGCAGAAGAACACAGCCGCGTAAAACATGAGGAGTAAAAAATTTGAGAATAGCAGGTATCACATATGAATCACTGGTAGACGGCCCTGGCATACGAGTAGTCATCTTCGTGCAGGGCTGTGATATGGGTTGCCCGGAATGCCACAACCCCGACAGCCATTCCAAAACAGGCGGGCGCGAGCATACCGTACGCGAGGTAATCCGCATGATACGCAAGCCCGGCCCCGGCAGAAAAATGGTAAAAGGCGTAACCTTCTCAGGCGGTGAGCCGTTTTTGCAAGCGGGCGATTGCGCACAAATTGCATTCGAGGCCAAGCGCATAGGCTGGGACGTCACCACCTTCACAGGCCACACCTACGAAGAACTAATGGCACGCGAAGACGCCGACATCCACGCCCTCCTAGACCTAACCGACTACCTAATCGACGGCCCCTACATCCACGAAGAACGCGACATAAGCCTGAAATTCCGCGGCTCCGCAAACCAACGCCTCATAGACATGGCAACCACACGCAAACAAAACGGGAAAGTTAAATTATATTATGGCAACTAAAAATGAAATGCACGATGCCTTAAAAGCGGTAGAAGTGCTGGCAAAAGCATTCGAAAAAGAGCCGTTTGATGTATATCTTCTGGGTGGGTCGGGCTGTATTCTTGCGGGATACCTCGACCGCGCCACTCGCGACTTCGACATAATCGACCTGGATTACAGCGCGTCGTTGGGTATCGTTATGAAGCCCCTCGAACCTTTTGACATGATTGACGAAAAACTCGCCGCACTCGCACCCGATTATAAAAACCGCGCAACAAAGCTATCACAATACACATATTTATCCGTTTATGTACTGTCACGCGAAGATATCATCGTCAGCAAAATGGCAAGGCTAAACGAAAGAGATATCAACGACATATCAAAAATGCTTACATCATCGGACATCCCCCTGATTTTTAACCTCGTTAAAGAAGTGTTGTCCTCGGATTTAATTCCAAAAGCAAAACAGACCTTGCTTGACAATTTCACCCGCTGCATGGAGGAATTTAATGTACCGTATAATATGCAACAGCTTAAAGAACTACGCAAACGACTTTAACCACGACATAACCGACTCACGATACCGCCCGATACATTTTCTGCGCCTTATCGAAAACACAAACGACTACGAGCGCAACAAAACCGAAAATACCTACGAGTACACATTGTTATCGCACTTCCTATGGACACTACGCAACTGCGAAAGGTCGGAGCAAATCCTGCACGAGCTAAAAATGCTTGGCATAGAAGGCTCCCCCGGCGGCAAAGAATCCTTCGAGGAGACCAACAGGATATGGCAACTCTTTCTAAAAAAGGCATATTGGCGTGACTAAAATACAAACTAAAGGAGACATAACCATGCTGAAAGAATACTTATCATCAAAGCCGCTAAACGAGTTAAGCACCGAAATGGTCGCCTTCACCGCTAACCTGGAAATGGTGGCGCGGGGCAACCCGCAAATCGCAAAAAGCATTTTGCAAGAGCTAATTGACCAACGCAGCCACCTAAAGCTGATTGCCAGCGAAAACTACTGTTCCCTGTCCACCCAAAGCGCGATGGGCAATCTACTAACCGACAAATACGCCGAAGGCTTTGTAGGCAACCGCTTCTACGCGGGCTGCGACAATGTGGACAACATAGAAGCCATAGCCTGCGAAGAGGCAAAAAAGCTATTTGGGGCAGAACACGCTTATGTACAGCCGCATTCGGGTGCGGACGCTAATCTTGTGGCATTTCTCGCGGTGCTTCGTAAGAAATTCCACACAAAGGAAAACATTCTCACCCTTCCAAAAGAAGAATGGGAAAAAATCCGTACAGCCATGGGAAATCAACGCCTCCTCGGCATGGGACTGTACTCCGGCGGACACTTGACGCATGGCTACAGGCATAATGTTTCTGCACAACTTTTCGAGGTATTCAACTACGACGTCAACGAAGAAACAGGCCTTCTCGATTACGATAATCTGAGAAAAATGTTGCAAGAGGTTAAACCGCTTATCTTCCTAATAGGATTTAGCGCGTATACGCGAAACATCGACTATTCCCTGCTACGCCAATATGCGGACGAGGTAGGCGCGGTTATGGTGGTAGACATGGCGCATTTTGCGGGACTGGTCGCAGGCGGTGCAATCGCAGGCAAATATAACCCCGTACCCTACGCAGACATCGTAACCACCACCACCCACAAAACCCTTCGCGGCCCACGCGGCGGAATGGTCTTATGCAAGCAAGAATACGCGGAATTTGTAGACAAAGGCTGCCCCCACGTACTCGGCGGACCCTTACCCCACGTGATGGCCGCCAAAGCCATTGCCTTCAAAGAGGCCAACACCCCCGAGTACAAAGCCTACGCAGCAAAGGTAATAGAAAACTCAAGCCACCTCGCAGCCGCCCTTGTCGCCAAAGGAATCCACGTACAAACAGGCGGCACAGATAACCACATAGTCCTCATAAACGTAGAAAAACTGGGCATAACAGGCCGCCAAGCAGAACTCGCCCTACGAGAATGCGGCTTAACCCTAAACCGAAACACCCTACCCGGAGACAAGCACGGCCCATGGTATACAAGCGGCCTGCGTTTCGGTACGCCCGCGACCACGTCGCTGGGCATGGGCAAGCCCGAAATGGAAGAAATCGCAGACATAATAGCAACCACCCTAAAATCCATCACAGCCAACCTTGACAAAAACGGCAACAAATCCAAAGCAAAATACACCCTTGCCGAAAACACAAAAGAAAACGCAATAAAAAGAATCCACACCCTACTAAACAACTATGTACTCTACCCCGAAATCGACGCAGAATTCCTAAAAAAAGTGTTGAACTAGCATAAAAAACATGCTATACTCTCCGTCGTTGACTGCGAATTTATTCGCATATACCCCCGTGGCGGAATTGGCAGACGCGCCAGATTTAGGTTCTGGTGGGAGACCGTGCAGGTTCAAGTCCTGTTGGGGGTAGGAAATCAAGTAAAGATGGGCTTTTCGAGAAAACCGAGAAGCCCATCTTTTTGTTTTTACCCGAAATGTCTACCATTTTGTCTACCATAAATTTTTAGGATTAAATTGCTGAAAACGTTGGTCAAGGTTATCGGCTATTCCCCGCTTCGCGTCCATATCCAAATGGGTGTAGAGATTCATGGTAGTTTGGATGTCTGAATGGCGTAACCAAGTCTGTATGTCCTTGATGTCAAAGCCCAAATATTTTAAATAACTAGCTGACGAGTGGCGTAAATCGTGAAAGCGAATAGAAGGTAAACCACATCTTTTTAATAACAACTGAAAATGTTGGCTTACGTAGTTTGGTTTTATTAAGTCGCCATTAGCATAAGTGCAAACATACCCCTCATCAATATAATCTCTAGGCTGTAATGATTTGTAGTAATTCTGTTGTTCCCGCCATTTTAACAACTCATGTTTTATCATGTTCGGCAAGGGCAAAACCGAATTACTGCTCTCGTTCTTGGTTGAATCTTGGCGATGCGTCTCCTTCGCAACTTGAACAACCGTATGCCTTATTGCAACTGTGTTGTTTTCAAAATCAATAGCATCCCACCGCAAACCTAGAACTTCACTACGGCGCAAGCCATAAAATACAGTCAAGAGTACAACCAATTCAAGAGGGTCGCCCTTTGAATATATCAATAGATGCTCTATCTGTCGCTCGTTAAAGAATTGCGCTCCTTTGTAAACTATTTTTCGGAGTGGCTCTATCCTTGAAGCAGGGTTAAATGCAATGAGGTTTTGGCGTACAGCACTATTTAGGCATGTTGTAATATTTGCCATGTGTTTTATCACGCTGTTTGGTGAGAGCGATGCCAGTTTAAAATTAACGTATTTTTGAATGTGTGTAGGGGTTAGCTCTTTTAGCCGAAGGTTTAAACCTTGAAAATACGGACGTATATGCACATTAAAAACCATGCTGTACGTATCATACGTGGAGCGGGCGATACTCATTGTCCGTGACAGCGTTTCTAGCCACTGGTGCATAAAGTCTATGAAAAATACATCGTTACACAAATCCACTTTTAAAGACCTGTATTCTTCTAAGACTTCCTGTAATTTAGCCGTTGCAAGGCGTTTGTTATTGCCTTTGATTGGAATATCCGTGGATATCCATTTTCTCTTTCGTTGTCGTGTCATTTCGTCAATGTAATCCAACACGATGAAATAATTAGGTCTGCCTTTCTTCGCTTGCAAAATACCAGTCATACAACTTCATCCTCTCTAAAATAAAAAATCCCGCTTATTCGCAGGACTTTGGCTCTATGTGTAATTGGCAAAGAATTTATTCCACAGATATATTTTTGGAATTTTGAATGCTCTACCAATGCAAATGGGGTTTCCAAATTTCCTTTGCATTATTTCTTTGTAAATCGTTTGCCTACTTACGCCAAATAGGTCAACTAAATCAGATACACTTAATAAATCGCCGTAGTTGTTTAGGGTAGACTTATCTTTTTGGCTCATGGGTATAATGTTCATTTGAAAATCGTCTAGTTTCCTATAAAAATTCATGCCTGCTTCGCTCTCTAAATCCAATACATACAATGTAATCAATGTGGCCACCTCCTTAATAAAACGCTACAATAAAAATCCCCGTAACAGACGCTTGGGGTCTATACGAGGAGGATATGTTTAAAAATGTGTTTGTTCGGCAGTAAAAGGTTACAAGTACCATCAAAATATACTTTTTTGTGTTTATTTATTTTGCGCTCTTATAATTCGCCACGTTCTTTTATCGGAAGACATTTCAATTTGCATTCCTGCATTTAAACGCTTCAAAACATCATTTATCGTTTTCATCGAATAACCGCCCTTGCTAATCTTCTTTTTCGGCTCATATCCTTCTAAATATAAGATTTCAAAATTTTTCTTAAATGTTGCCCTCTCTTTAATCGTGATGGTATCGGGCAATGTTTCAATAAAATCCCAAAATGCCGTTAATATAGGGTCATCCCTTTCGCTAAAGGAATGGTCAAACCAAGAATACTGATACTCTAAATACTTAAACCCATGCCCAAATTTTTTTATTTCTCCTAGTATTGAAGAATACCTATCCAAATAAACCTCAACCATACTTTCCGCAATAGCATTAGGTCTTACACGTTCTGGCTCACTAATAGTCCTATAAAACAACTGCGTTGCGTCACTCAAGTAAGGCTTTTTAATATCATAATAATCCCTATAAAAGCTGTAAATTTTATAATTTCTGGGTTTTCCTCCTATTATTAGTTCATTGTAATATGCCTTGTATGCGTCCTCTATACGCCTAAAAGAATTTATCTTTTTTTGGATTTCTGACTTGTCTGGGACTTTAATATACAACGTAATACGCTCGTTTTCTCTTGGTCTTATTCTGCCGACCAACTGTAAGCATTTAACCCTGTCCAATTCTTCTACAACAACATTTTTTAAATGTTCACGCTCACACTCTAATGCATTATTGTCAAAAGACACCCCATTGTCAATTACAGAAGTAGCGATAAGCACCTTTTTCTCATTCGGAAGCTTTGCACTTTTTAGCATATTCAAAAATTCTTTTTCTTCTTTGCTCCCTGAATTTACAATCATAACTTCATCAGAAATACTATTTAATTGATTATTTTTAAACTCTTCCCCTCGTCTGATTGAATCAATAAAAACAAGCCATTTTTCTGGACTTTCCTTTATTATTTCTGATAAGTCTGAATAGCAATAAAACCATTTAATATTTAAATATGAATAATCTTGCTTCAATTTATAACGCTTAAAGCTAATTGCATTAGAATTCATAAATTCTTTCCTGAATTCACCTTTCCAACCCATAGCAAGAAGTTCATAATCACATACATAACGAATGCAATCATCCATTGTCGCTGACATATATATTCGGACAGCACTACTAAATTTTGTTGTTATGGCTTTCAAAATTACTCCTGTTTCGGGGTTAAATATAGAATCTGATGTGAAAAAATGACATTCATCAAAAATAACATGTGTAAATTTTTTGCTTAAATACGGACTAATTTTTGAACGCAAACCTTGATAAGATAAAATCGTAATGAATCCAAATTCGTTCTGGTTGGTTAATTCAGTATCAAGTCGCCTAGTGTCGTTTAAATTTAACTTATTTATTATTCCGTCTTTAATTTGTACATTAAGCGCAATGCGATTACTTAGTATAAGAACTTTATATGGTGTTTCTATTCCAAGAACGACATTATTAATTTTCTTTTGAAGATATCTTAGAAGTGTTTCTACGACAAACGTTGTCTTTCTCTTACCTGTTTGAGCAGTGATAAAAATAGGATTACTATTTAATCCCATAGGATTATATAACCACTGCATGTAATCATTGCTAATTTCGTCTGCTACATATTTTTCACCCTTTTCATTACAAGTAAAGTTATACAGGGAGAATGGGTCATTTTTGCTTCTGTAAAAAGGGATGGCATTATTTTCATCGTCTGTGTTTGCTTCAAGCTTAAAAGGATTTTTTTCAAGCTCGTAATCCTTTATGTATTCACACACCTTGTCGGAATCACACACATCCGCATCCATAAAGTTATAGTCATATTCGCCGCCGTCTATATTCATACATGTACCCTTTCTTAGATATCTGCGCAAAATTAAATTATCACTCATTAAGAAATCGCTAAAAATGCGCACCTCATTTTCGCCTTTCGGAAATATTATCACAGGACTTATAGCATATCAATATACCCTCACTCCTAGCTTTACCGTTATAACGTCTTCTGTGTACCGAAACATAACTATTAGAGTTGTAGTAAATATGTATTTGCTTTCTCTTTCTTTCCTGTGTTGAGTGTTACAGGTTGGTACAACATGGTGATAAACCTTTACAAAAATGCGGGTTTAAAACACAGAAAGAGGTTGTGAATATGTTCCATACTATAGAAACAAACTTAAAATTAACATCACGCGAGTATAATTATTACAAGGAAGTTTTATACGAGAATAGTAAGGGCAAGTCTAGAATATACAAACAAATTGGCAATAATGGGCAAAATTTGATACTGCATTGCGAGTTACTTAAAAGTAACGGCATCCATATAAAACTAGCGCATTTCTCAAATAACGATTTTTCTCATTTTTTCCTGATTTTAATAGTCAATCCTAAGCGGGTTTTAGGCAATGAAGATTTCATTTCCGTTACTCACGAATCAGATTTAACCATGCTTTACGCTAAAATAAATAATTATCTAAATGAAATAGGTATCAATGCCCCCTTTGAATACTTTTCTATCGAACGCATTGATTACTGTTATAATTATGCGTTTTTAGATGAACTTGTATCTAGCCGTTTTATGGAACTACTAAAAAAAGGTGCGCTTCTTAATGATTTTGAAATCCCAACTTACTACTCCAATGTGCAAAAACGTAGACTTAGACCAGAAGATGCCATTTATGCTCGCAATGGCTCCGTTACTATCAATATCTATAACAAACATGCACAAATGTTGAAGTGTTATCCGTATGAAGGAAATTGTCTGGACGAGTATCGCGGGATATTACGTTTTGAGATACAATGCAACCGACCTAAAGTACGAGGTATGCGCTATTCAAATGGGTTGCCAGATATGAATGCTTTTCACTGGATGACGGAATATTTTAGCGAAAAAACTCTATTGTTTTATGTAAAAAAGATATTTTGCAAAGGCGATTTCTGGACATTACAACAAGCCCGACAAATTGTTCAATGTAATAATTTCAGGGACAGCACAAAATATGCAATGATTTATTTGCTGGACGAATCAAATAAAAAAAGAAGCCTATCAAAAGCATTAGACAACATGCTTGCCGAAGGATTTCATCCTGACTATTTAAGTAGGCTACTAAAAAAATTTGATGACATAAATGTAAACCCAGTTACTATTCCAACAAACTGGGGCTTTTCGCATTTTGACAGCCCATTAAGAATTATTCTACAAGCAATAGACGATATACAGCAAAAGCATGTGAAAGAACTACTTTAAGATATATTATATTTAATTTTTTATTTTCAATTTGTCAATGCAGAATGATTCTGGCTTTAGACACTTATATTTTTAATATTTATTATTGGTTGAAATAGTTGAACATGGTTATAAAAAACGTAGGACGGTGATTATAAATGTTGGAAAACTATCCAGACATTATTGAAGTGCCTGACCTCTGCAACCTACTAAACATCTGCAAAAATACAGCCTATGGGTTGCTCCGAGCAGGTAAAATTCACGCATTCAAGGTTGGGAATACATGGAAAATACCCTTGCAATCGGTAAAGCATATTGTGGGTTATAAGCCGAGAACGGCGAGAGAAAAGTTTATTATTTGACATGTAAAAATCCTAGTTCAAACTTCAAGGACTAGGATTTTTTCAACTGATGGTTTTTGTATTCCTAGTCGCTTGTTAAACGACCAACCAGATACCCTACTTGAGTATCGCTAAAACTGGAACTGCTAGTGTCATTTCTGTAACTATCACTATAGCCAATACCGCTATTTCCTCCATTACCTGTAGATAATGGGCCTGTGCCTCCTAAGTCAATAAGTGCGTCAACACCACTTTCAACCGCTTCACCAACAGCCAGTGCCGCAAACAATCCCACTGTAATAGCTTTTAAAGCATCCATACAAAACCTCCTTAGCTTGTTTAAAACATGGCAAACCCTATTAATCATCATCATTATCGCTTGTTAGGCGACCTGCAATAAATCCTGCTTCAAAGTCACTAAGTTCATTGTCCCTGTTATCGTCATAGTCATCGTTCATTTTTACACCTCCTTTGAGTATGTTATTTATTTTACAGCAACATGGAGACTTATGCACCTTACATGTGAAGATTATACACTCCATAATAAAAAACACAAGAAAAATTTTTTATTTTGGAGAAAATAATGATTGTATTCGATAAATTGTGGGAGACCATGAAAGAGAAGGGGGTCACAACCTACAAGCTACGAGAAAAAGGCATTTGCAGTAGAACAATTAAACGTTTGCGCACGAATGGAAGTGTCGAAACGAAAACACTTGATAAATTGTGTGAAGTTCTTGATTGCAAAGTTGAGGATATTATTACACGTATAAAAAATATAGAAGATGATGATTAAAGCTTTTTTATTCTAATCTATAATTATCAATCAAAAAAATAAGGAAAAACTCGATATTCCAGTTATTCCTTATTTTTTTGTGCAATCAACCATACTGTTTATTTTTCAAGCTTCTATAAAGTGTCGCTTTTTTAATTCCAGTCAGTTCCTCAATCTCACGGATAGAATACTGGCGTGTTTGGTAAAGCTTTATCGCTTTCTTAATTCCTGCTTCATCTGCCTTTGGTCGTCCACCTAAACGCCCTCTGGCTCTGGCAGACCGTAACCCCTCCCGCGTCCTGTCGGCTATTACATCGCGTTCAAATTGGGCTATTGCGCTCATTAGCGTAAATAGCAACTTCCCTGTACTTGTGTGCGTGTCTATGGCTTCTTTCAATGAAATTAGATTAACGCCGTTTGAGTGAAACAACTCCGTTAGCTCTATCAAATCTTTTGTGCTTCTCCCAAGGCGGGATAAGGATTCGATTACAACAGTGTCGCCCGCCGTCATACGGTCGAGCATTTTCATTAACTCTGGACGTTCCTTTTTTGTTCCTGTCATTTTTTCGTTATAAATATGGTCAACGCCGTGCTTTTTTAAAGCATCCAGTTGTCTATCCAAATTTTGGAATTCTGTGCTAACACGAGCGTAGCCGAATACATAGTTTTTCATAAACTGCCCCTTCTGGCTCAATAACGTATGAGATATGCGACATAGATTGTGAAACGAGTTTTGAAACAAAATACCCCTCAAATCCATATCATTTTGAGGGGTATTTGTACAACGTAAAACCCGTTTCAAAAACGTTCGTTTTTTGGACAATTATTACTTGTCCCATAGCTTGATAGTTACTTTCTTCGTTAAGGCATCAACCGCTTTCCCCGCATACTTACCTACCGGCCCAAGGAAAGCTCCAACTTTTTCTGCGACATCCTTAACAACAAAACTGCCGATTTGAATATTAAAATTGTTTTCATTATTCATGTTATCCATAAACATCCTCCTTTCTTTGAAATATTTTATGCTCCTTTGGAGCATAGAGTTTATACGCACATCAGGGATTCAATTTCTTCGCAAGAAAAGCCGTCTGCGAGAAGGTTGTCTATATCGTCTGGCAAGTAGCCATAATAAAAGGCTACAGATTTTAACGCTTTCGTGTAACTGTTGCAATTTTCCCTGAATGGCAAATAATCATTAAAGCTATCACCGTCAAAATATCCACGGTGCATTTTACCGTTTCTGTTTATTTTCAGAATGTCTCCGTATGACAGTAAAATGCTTTCCCTTTGCAAATCACGGATTCCGAGCATTGATAATGCTTTCGTTAAAATTTCATCCGTTGATGCATATAGGTAAAACCCCCATTCCGAAAAATGATAAAGCGCAAAAGGATTTCCACCCCTAACCACATACAAGTTATCCCTGTCGTCCAAAACCGTAAACGTAAAAATGCCCTCAACCTTTTCTGCCATATATTTTAGGCTTTTAAAGTTGAGGGCGTTTTGTTTTTCCAGAAGCTGAACGGCTACATAGCTATCTGTTTGTATCTTCGTATGCGGTAAGGATTCTTTTTTTCGTAAATAGATATCGTTGTTAAGAATCCCGTTATGTGCTAATGCAAAATTTGTTGATTTAACACCCCCTTTGAACGGATGGTTATTTATGTTTCGTTTTTCACTACCCTGCGTTGTCATCCTCGTATGTCCCATGATGAAGCGGGCAGTATCGGGAACGTGGATATTTAATTTGTGTGCGGGGAGAGGACGTTTATACAGGCATAATCGTCCATAGGTATTGTAGGCTATGCCTGTTGCGTCTATCCCGCGAGCTTCGCATTCTGCCGAAAGCACAGACAGGATAATGTTTTTGTCCTTGCTTGAAAATACACCTTTGTAATCAAGTAAACCAAATAAGCAACACATAATCATTCCTCCATTTCATATTGGACTGGCTCGTTTATATACAATCGCCGTTCTTTGAGATAAACAACTAGCTCTGGTGATTCTGTTGGGATTATTCGCTCAACAAAATCTGTCCATCCTAGCTTGGCAACTTCTTCGTCAGACAGTAAAGAAGCCACATCACAGATTAAATTTACCATCTGCAATGTGGCTATTATCGTGTTACGTTTAAGCGTTCCCCTAAAAATTCTAAACTCAATAGTGTTGGTATTAGTTAGGTTTACACAGGTGTGACGGTCAATGCCAACAACTTAAGCAAAAGTATGTTAAAGTAGAACAAGAAAGGATGAAGATAATGAAAAAAAGTTAATAGAAAAAACGCTAATGGGTTTAAGGTT